>CAZYDX010000001.1:0-92065 GCA_964646455.1 uncultured bacterium
CATGAAGATATGGGCATATACTATAATTGGGTAACTATTCAAAAATAGTTTAATTGCTACATAAAACTTTCAATAAAAAAGCCCTTCAAAAGGGCTTTTTTATTAACTATACAGAATTGAATATTTAGAAAAAAACTAAAATAGTACTTGTATTAGTACTATATATGAGTAATAAATTTACTCTTAATACATAAAAGAATTATGTTAAATACCTTAATAACTTCTAAAACTAGGATAAATCTTTTACTAAAGTTCTTTTTAAATCCTAGAACAAAGGCATATTTGCGTGAACTAGCAAAAGAGTTTGGAGAATCAACTAATTCTGTTCGAGTTGAATTAAATAGATTAACAGATGCTAAGCTTCTCAAATCAACTAATTTTGGAAGAAAAATAATTTATAGAGCTAATAATAAACATAATCTATTTCGTGATATTCAGAATGTAGTAAGGAAGTTTGTTGGACTTGATCAATTAGTTGAAGATTTAATTATAAGATTGGGTTCAGTTGAAAAGGCATTCGTAATAGGCGATTATGCTAGAGGAATAGACTCAGGATTGATAGATGTTGTTCTTGTTGGAGATGTAGATACAAAAACTTTAGATAAATTTGTTTTTAAAACTGGAACTCTAATAAATAGGAAAATACGTCCTCTAGTTTTGAATGAAGTTGAATTTGAAAAATTGAAATCCAGGTTAGATATAGATAATTCTTTGCCTATTTGGAATAAAACAAAAGAAAAAATACAAAGTAAGTTAGTTTATTGATTAGCTTATTTTTGAACACTTAATATTGTTCAATCTAGAATATGCCTCTTTAGTTAAATGTAACTAAGTAGGCGGAGCCGTTTCAAAAATAAAATTATAATATATATTGATTAATAATAAAATATTAGTAACAGGATCTGCTGGTTTTATAGGTTATCATCTTTGTAGATCTTTACTTAATGATAAGCTTAAAGTTCTCGGAATAGATAATTTGAATAATTATTACGATGTCAATTTGAAGTTATCTAGATTAAAAAAATTAAGAAAATATGAAAATTACTTATTTGAAAAGATTGATATTGTTGATAGAGGATCTCTAGCAAAAGTTTTTAATAATTTTAATCCTGATATTGTAATTAATCTAGCTGCTCAAGCTGGCGTACGATATAGCATAGAAAATCCATATGCATATATGGAATCAAATTTAGTAGGTTTTTTAAATATTATTGAACTATGTCGTTATAAAAATGTTAAATCTTTTATTTATGCGTCAAGTTCTTCAGTATATGGTGCAAATATAACTCTTCCTTTTAAAGAAAACCATAGAGTCCAAAAGCCTATTTCTTTATATGGGGCTACTAAGAGAGCTAATGAACTAATTGCACATTCTTATTCAAAATTGTATGATCTAAATACAACGGGATTAAGGTTTTTCACAGTGTATGGTCCCTGGGGTCGCCCTGATATGGCTATGTTTATTTTTACAAAAAATATATTAGAAGGAATTCCAATAGAAGTATATAATAATGGCAAAATGATGAGAGATTTTACCTATATAGATGATATAATATTTGGAATAAGATCAGCAATTGATAAAAATAGTAAGTGTGAGATATTTAATTTAGGAAATAATAAAAATGAAAAATTAATGGATATGATTACTATTATTGAGAAAAAGTTGGGAATAAAAGCTATAATAGATTATAAAAAAATACAACTTGGTGACGTAACTGATACTCTGGCAGATATTACTAAATCTAAAAAAGATCTAAATTATAATCCTTTAACGAATATTAAAGATGGTATACCTTTATTTGTTGATTGGTATAAAGACTATTTTTCTTATAAATAATTTCCTATAAAGCATGATTAGTGTGTTTATTAATATTATTCAATCAGATGTAGAACTATATTTAATTTACAATGCTGAATTGTTGTTATATTATTTATAATTTGTGTAATATTATTATTAACTTTTGCATATTCTATTAAATTTTTATTCATATAATATACACATTATGTGAATTTTGATGAGGAGCTATCATAAATGATAAAATTAATTATTGTATTTATAACTACATCTATTCTTTTAATTGGACAAGACTTAATAAAAGCTCAAGAACAATTTAAGTCATTAGGAGTTTCTGAAGATCAGGTTAAAGATCTGATTAAGTCAAATATTTCTAATAGTAAAGAGGAAAGCAATCAAAATGAAGTCGAGATTAATAATGAGATATTAGAAACTGATAATGAATTAACTGAAGATGATCTTAATGAAAAGAAATTAATTTTAGATACTGAGGATAATTCAATAGAACTTGATTATTTTGGTTATAAAATTTTTGAAGGTGACCCTACAGCTTTTCAAGCTTCAACTTTTGGGGCAGTTGACCCTAAATATAATATTGGTCCTGGTGATCAAATTATTTTAATGCTTTGGGGTGAATCTCAATTTAGGCAAGAATTTACTGTTGACCGAGAAGGATATATTTTTTTGCCTGAGGTTGGGCAGGTATTTGTAAATGGTTTAAATTTAAGAGCTTTAGAAAAAAAATTATTTCAAATACTATCTAAAGTATACTCAACTTTAAATCCACTTACTGGAAATCCGACAACATTTATAGATATAAGTTTAGGAAATTTGAGACCTTTACGAATCATTGTCTTGGGTGATGTGTCTCAACCTGGTGGATATCAAGTAAGTCCCTCTGCTTCACTTTTGTCTTCACTTTATTATTTTAATGGGCCGAATGAACAAGGCTCATTAAGAAAAATTCAACTTATTCGAAAAGGAGAACAAATTGGATTACTAGATTTTTATAGCTATTTATTATCAGGCAATGTCCCTAATGATTTCCGTTTACAGTTAGATGATATTGTATTTATTCCGCCTAGAGGTAAGACTATCACAATTAAAGGACTAGTTGTTAGAGAGGCTATATATGAGTTAAAAAATGATGAAGGATTAAATGAGCTAATTCAATTTGCTGGTGGTTTAAAAGTTAATGCATATACAAAAAGAATCCAGATAAGTAGGATTGTCCCTTATTCTATACGTCCTGAAATTGGTATGGATAGAATGTATATAGATATTGATTTAGAATCAGTATTAAATGAGAATCAATTTGTTGAGCTTTATGATGGAGATGTGATAGAAGTTTTTCCAATTCTAGAATCTAAAAATAATTATGTGATTATTAATGGATCATCAGTAATTAGGCCAGGTAAATATCAATTACAACCAAATATGTCTGTAGTTGATATTATAAACTCTGCTGATGGTTTATTAAAGGATGTTTATCTTCCTCTAGCTCATATTAGTAGACTAACTAAAGATTTGACTAAAAAATTGATTACAATTGATTTAGAAAAAGCTTTAGATAATGATTTAGATCATAATATTAAACTTCAACCAATGGATAAAATAGAAATCTATAATAAGAATTTATTAATGAACTCATTTAATAATGTGGAAATTAAGGGTGGAGTTAAAAGTCCTGGCATTTATGATTATCATAAAGATTTAACTTTAGGGGATTTAATCATATCTAGCGGAGGTTTTAAAAAGGATATTGTAAAAGTAAAAATTTCTGTTTCACGTGTAGATATTGGAAAATTTGAACCTAATATATATAATTTTCCTTCAAAAAATTATGGCAATGAATTTTATAAAATTAATGATTTATCATTTAGAGATAATGAAATAAATAACTTTAAACTAAAATCTAATGATTTAATTGATGTATATATTGATCCTCGTGATAAATTATATGGTTCAGTAGAAGTGCTAGGAGGAGTATATTTTCCTGGTAGTTATTCTATCTTATCAAAAAATGAAAAAGTGACTGATGTTATTAATAGAGCAGGTGGTCTTTTACCTGAAGCTTATCCATTGGCTTCTATATTTTCAAGAAAAGATCAGGTAGTTAGATTATCTTTTGCTGATATTATTACGAATCCAAATAGTAAAGATAATTTTAATGTAGCACCTGGTGATAAGATAAATATATTATTGCGACCAAATATTATCGAAATAAGCGGCGAAGTAAATAACCCTGGAAAATTCAAATATCATTCAAAATATTCATTAAAAAAATATATTGATATTGCTGGAGGTTACACTGTTGATGCTGAGAAGAAAGAAGTTTGGGTTGAATATCCTAATGGAACAAGTAGAAAATTAAAAAGGTTTTCTTTTTCACCAGAAGTTCTTGATGGATCTAAGATTACTATTGGAGTTAAAAAAGAAAGTGAACCTGTTGATAAGACTGAGCTTGCAAAAGAAATAGCATCTATCATCTCAGACTTTTTACAAATAGCTTTAACTCTAACTCTTCTTAGTAGTACAAGTAGTTAATTCTTAAATAATATGCTATTTTTTATTATTAGAGGCATATAAATGAAGTTCAATGAATTAAAAGAAATATTAAAGAGAAAATATGGGATTGATCATTTAGCGGATATAGCACGTGAGCTTGGAGTATCTCCACAGGCAGTTAGTAATTGGAAATCTCGAGATAGTGTTCCCTACAAATATGTTATTAGATTAAGAAAGAAAAATGAAATAGAATCTGATGATAATATTTTTCGTGAAAATTTAAATGATGGTAATGACGATCAGCTAATTAGTTCAAAAGGATTGTTTAATCATGATATTGTTGATAATAATATTAATTTAATAGACTTATTAATAATTATAATCAAAAACTTCCAAATTATATTGATATCGACAGTGCTTCTATCTTTATTATCATCTATTTATGTTAGTTATTTCATTCAACCTGTTTTTGTTTCCACGGCAAAAATGTTATCTGCCTATGGAGGTACTAGTAATTTATCACAAGCTGCTGGGCTCGCATCTCAATTTGGACTTAATTTGCCAAATAATTCATCTGAGCCAAGATGGGTTTATACACAGATTATCAAAAGTCGAACCATAGCTAAAAGTATGCTATTAAGAAAGTTTGATACTAAGAAATTTGGTCAAAATAAATCGCTTCTTCAAATATTGACATATGGTAATGGTAAACCGGGAGTAAGTATTGATACTCTTGAAATTTATGCTGTTAATAGTCTAATAGGAATGATAGACTTTAAAGAAGATATTTCTACAGGAATAAACACTTTAAATATTTCTACGTTTGAACCAAAATTATCAGCTGATATTGCATCTGCATTAATTGAAGAACTAGATGCGCATCAGCGTGCATATAACAATTCGAAAATTAGTCAAACACGTGAGTTTGTTGAAGAGAGAATTATTGAAGTCGAAAAAGAATTAAATGCTTCAGAAGAAGAATTAAAAAATTTTCGAGATCAAAATCGTCGTTTGGAGAATTCACCAGCTTTGTTGCTAGAACAACAAAGACTATTAAGAGAAGTATCAGTTTTAACTGGTGTTTTTACTACTCTTAAACAGCAATTAGAAATGACTAAAATAGAAGAAGTTAAAGAGTCTGATTATGTTATTATCTTAGATCCACCTGAAATTCCGCTCCAGCCAAAGGATCAGAAAAAGATGAAAAAAATAGTCTTGACAAGTATTGCTGGAATTGGTATAGGTCTTTTCTTAGCATTCTTCAGGGAATATTTATCTAATTCACCTAAGGAAGATTTGGATAAGCTAAGAGCAATAAAAAGTATTTTAATAAAGAATATATTAATTTTTATTCCATTTAGAATTAAAGAAAAATTATTATAATTCAATTTTTTAATTAATTTTATAAAGCTTTAGAAAATTATTATGCCTAAAACTGCTCTTATTACAGGAATTACTGGACAAGACGGTTCTTATTTAAGTGAATTATTACTGAGTAAAGGGTATTTAGTTCATGGAATTATTCGCAGGAGTAGTTCTTTTAATACTGGACGTATTGATCATATAATAAATTATGAATGATTTAATATTATTAGCAGGTGGTTTTGGTAGTCGAATGCATAAAGTAAGTAATGGGATTCCAAAGGCTTTATTACCAATTGGTAATAAATATTTTTTTGATTTATTAATTGAAAGATTATCTTCTTTTAATATTAATCATATTTATATCAGTCTACATTATGAGGCAGATAAATTTATTGATTATTTAAATAAAACCCTTGATCAAGATTATTTCACTGCTATTATTGAACCTAAACCTTTAGGGACAGGTGGTGCCATAAAATATGTAATTGAAAATTCTACTATTTCTTCAGATTTTGCTGTTATTAATTCTGATACATTATCAGAGATTGATCTTGATAAGATGTTTATTAGCTTTGATAGTAGCATTTATCCTTCATACATAGGTATTTCAAAAGTCAAAGATTGTGAAAGGTATGGGAGCGTTATTGTTGAAAATGGGAAAGTAGTATCATTTCTTGAAAAAGGAAATAAAGGGTCTAGTTGGATAAATAATGGTCATTATATTTTTAATAAAGATCAATTTATAGATTACGATAATCCCTTTTCGTTAGAAAAAAAACTCTTACCCCAATTAGTAAACCAAAATCAATTAGGTGCTTATAAAGTTTATAATGATAATTTTATTGATATGGGAATACCTGATGATTACAAAAAGCTTTGTGATAAATACAATGAAATAATATGATGGAATTCAAAATACAGAATAGACCGGTTGGAAATGGCCACCCTTTATTTTACATCGCTGAAGCAGGTGTAAATCATAATGGATCTCTAAAACTAGCAAAGCAATTAGTTGATGTTGCTGTAGAAGCAGGTGCTGATGCAGTTAAATTTCAAACTTTTAAAACAGAAAAAATTATTACTCCCAAAGCACCTAAATCAAAGTATATAGTTGACACTACAGGCGCTGATGATCAACAGAGTTGGTTTGATTTATTAAAAACACAAGAAATGTCAAAAGAGATGCATATTGAAGTCATTGATTATTGCAAAAGAAAGGATATTATTTTCTTAAGTACTCCATATGATGAAGAAAGCGCAGATCTTCTCATGGAGCTTGATATTCCAGCGTTTAAAATTGCATCAACCGATACTAGCAATATACCATTTCTTAAATACATTGCTAATAAAGGTATTCCTATGATTATATCTACAGCTATGGCAACAATGGAAGAAGTTCATGAGGCTGTTTCGACTGTGTTGAATCAAGGCTTAGAAAAAATTGCATTATTGCAGTGTACAGGAAATTATCCTTCAAAATTATCAGATTCTAATTTAAGAGTTATGAATACCTATCGAAATGAATTTGATTGTATTACTGGATATTCTGATCATACCCCAGATTTGATAAATCCAATAGCTGCTACTGCCATGGGTGCCAAAATATATGAAAAACATTTTACGATTGATAAAAGTTTACCAGGGCCAGATCACCGAATGTCTATTGACCCATTAGAGCTAAAGCAAACTATAAAAGTAATAAGGGACACAGAATTGGCTCTTGGAAGTTCAAATAAGAAAGTATTAAAAGATGAAGAAGAGAATAGGTTAAAATTAAGAAAAAGTATTGTTGCTAATACTAATATTCGTAAAAATGAAATTATTATTTCAGAAATGCTAGCAATAATGCGACCCGGTAGCGGTATAAGACCAGCTGATATTAATAATGTCTTAGGGAAAAAAGCTATATTTGATATTTCAAAAGGGACTGTTATTTCCTATAGCATGATTGATGATGAATAAAGATAAAATTGTAATAATAGGCGCGGGAGGTTTCGGTTTAGAGTTATATAATATTTTAAAAGAGATGAATTATGATTGTGTTGGTTTTATTGATTATAATAAACAAGATAAAAAATTACCTTTACCGATTATTGGTTTAGAAAGTGAAATAGAAAAATTAATGGAGAAATATAAATTCTCAAATTGTGCAATAGCTATAGGAGATATAGATAAAAGAAGAAAAATTGCTAATTTAATCCAGAATTTCCCGCTAAAGGTTCCTTCAATATTGGATTCTTTTATTAAATGTTTTTCTAAAGATATAGGTAATGGTGTAATTATTTATCCTGGAGTTATAATTATGAATGACTGTAAGATAGGAAATCATACTTTAATTAATTCTGGAGTAACATTAGGTCATGATGTGGTTATTGGCGAATATTGTAACATTAGTCCTGGTGTAAACTTAGCTGGACATATAAAAATAGGGGATGGGTCTTTGGTTGGTATTGGATCAAGTATTAAAGAAAAAATAACTATAGGTAAGAATTCAGTAATAGGCGCAGGAAGTGTTGTGATTAATGATGTGCCAGATGATACAACTGTTTATGGAGTTCCAGCGAAAGCATCAATAATATGAATAATTTATCAATTTCAACAACTTTTTTGGCAGATGGAAAGTCTTTATTTGAGGCCTTAAAAGTTTGTGATAGTTTGGGTATTAAATCTGTTGAAATTGGTTCTAATCACTGTTATGAAAGTAAATATGATTATATAAAAGATTTTTCTTTTGATTATTTATTACACAATTATTTTCCAATACCTGAAGAGTCTTTTGTTCTAAATATTGCATCATTCGATAATGAAATTCGATATAAGAGTTTTCATCATATTGTTAAAGCAATTGATTTCTGTGATTCTATAGGAGGACATTTATATACATTTCACCCTGGATTTTTAACTGACCCTAAAGGTTCTAATATATCAAACAAGAATTATGATTTTCAATGGGATGAAAACCAAATTGATAATATAGATTTTATTAAAGCTAAAGAACTAATGTATCGAACGCTAGATAAAGTAATACCTTATGCTCAATCTAAAGATGTGCCTATTGCTATAGAGACTGAAGGATCTTTAAAGAAAAAAGATCATTTATTAATGCAAAAGCCTGAAGAGTATATAGATCTTATGTCAAATTATAAAAATTCAGAAATAGGAATTAATTTAAATATAGGTCACTTAAACCTTGCTGCTAATGCATTTCATTTTAATAAAAAGGAATTTGTCGATTTGATATCTAATTATATGGTAGCGATGGAATTAAGCCACAATGATGGTTATGAAGATCAACATTTACCATTACATGCTGATGAATGGTATTGGGCTATAATTAATGATACACGATTTAAGGATTTACATAAAATTTTAGAATTTAGAAATACAAGTATATCAGATATTATAAAATGCATAGAATTATTTAATAACGAATCCAATGATATTTAAAAATCTTAATAAAATTATATATAATGAAAATACCTCGTTAAAAGAGGTGTTAAATAGTTTAGGAAATTGGGCAGAGTATATGGATAATAAAGGATTTGGTATAATTGTTGATAATGACGGTAAATGTAAAGGTGTTCTAACTGATGGGGATGTGAGGAGAAAAGTCATAAAAAATAATGATTTAGATATACCTATTAAAAATGTAATGAATAAAAATTTTACTTTTGTTCATGTAAGTGATAATTATCATCATATTCTTCGTCAGTTTGATAAAGATATAACAATTCTACCAGTATTAGATTTAAATGGTAGGCCAGTTGATTTGTATAAATACTCGGAGTTTGTTGTATCTGCAAGGAATGATTTACGAATTATTCGTGCAAGAGTTCCATGTAGAGTAAGTTTTTCTGGTGGAGGTACTGATATGAGTAGCTACATTAATAAAACACCAACATCTGTTTTAAGTGCGACAATAAATAAGTATTGTACTTGTTCTATAATTATTGGTGATGATGATAAAATTTATATTTCCAGTAAGGATTTAAACCTAAAATATACTGCCGATAGATATGATAATATTCAATTTGGGGATGATCTTGATTTAATTAAATCTGCTGTAAAAATTATGCAACCAAATTTTGGTTTTGAGTTGGAAACATATGCTGAATTTTTACCAGGAACAGGCCTGGGTGGTTCATCAGCTATAGTAGTATCTGTCCTAGGTGCATTGAATTATTTTCGTAATGAACAACAATTAGATATATACCAACTTGCAGACCTTGCTTATCAGGTTGAACGTATAGATATGAAAATTAAAGGAGGATGGCAGGATCAATATGCTACCGCTTTTGGAGGATTTAGTTGGATAAATTTCCGCGAGAATGAAATCATTGTTAATCCATTATTACTACGTAAAGAAACTATTTTAGAATTAGAGTACAACTTGATGCTTTTTCGTCTTGGAGAAACTCGTAGTTCAAGTAATATACAAAAAAAACATATATCTAAATTAGAGAATTCAAGCAATCTGGATTCCTATGCAGAAATGACTGAACTATCAGTTAAAATGAAAGAATCACTATTAAAAGGAGAGACCAAAACCTTTGCTGATTTTCTTCACGAATCATGGATGATAAAGCAGAAAATAAACTCATCAGTATCAAATGATTTAATTGAAGACTGCTATAATACAGCTCGTGATTTAGGTGCTTTAGGTGGTAAGCTATTAGGCGCTGGAAGTAGTGGATATTTACTTATTTATTCATCACCTTTATATCAAAAGAAAATAATTGAATCATTAGCTGATAAAGGTGTAATGAAAGAAAATTTTAAATTTAGTCAAGATGGCCTTGAAGTTTGGTCTACAAAAAAATAATATAGTTTAATATGAGAATTTTAATAACTGGAGCAACTGGATTTGTTGGAAGCCATATGGCTGATTATATTATTGAAAATACTGATGATGAAATTTTTGCAACAAAAAGATGGATGGAAGACACACAAAATATTGAACATTTATTAGATAATAAACGTTTTACTTTTATAGACTGTGATTTATTAGATGGATTAAGTGTTAAAAGGGCTATTGAAATTTCAAAGCCAAAAAAAGTTTTTCATTTTGCTGCACAAAGTTTTCCCGAGATTAGTTTTAATATTCCTATTATTACATTAGAAACAAATATTATTGGTACATCTAATTTACTTGAATCAATTAAGATAAGTAATTTTAATCCTGTAATAATTAGTGTTTCATCAAGTGAAGTCTATGGTATGCCTAAGAAAGAGGAAATCCCAATTAATGAAAACAATCCAATTCGTGCTGCTAATCCATATTCAATTTCTAAAGTAGGCCAAGATTTGATGTCTACATATTACTTTAAAGCATATGATATGAAAATAATTATAACTAGGATGTTTAGCCATGAAGGATCTAGGAGAGGAAAGGAATTTGCACTTTCATCTTTTGCATATCAGATTGCAAAAGGTGAAGAAAATGGAATATATGAAATAAAACATGGCAATCTTGATTCTATAAGAACTTATAATCATATAGATGATGCTATTACAGCATATTGGCTATGTTCAAATACTAAAAATTTTGGTGAAATTTATAATATAGGGGGTAACGAAACTTGTACAGTAGGAGATGCGCTTGATTTAATGATATCCAAATCAGATAAGCCTTTTAAAAAAATATTGGATAAAAATAGAGTGAGGCCAACAGATATAACTTTGCAGATTCCAGATTCTTCAAAATTTTATAAAGAATTTGATTGGAGGCCAATCAAAACCTTAAATGATATTTGTGATGACTTGTTATCCTATTGGCGGAGAAAAATAAGGTTTCAATAAATGGAAAAAATTAATATACCGTGGGCTAAACCTTCTTTTGATGATAGCGAATTGAATGAGGTTATTGATTCATTCAGTTCAAATTGGCTTACAATGGGGCCAAAGGTTAAAAAATTTGAAGAGAAAATGGCTAGATTATTAGATGTTCCCTATGCAATTGCTGTAAATAATGGAACAACAGCACTA
Organism: uncultured bacterium; assembly: GCA_964646455.1. Lineage (GTDB taxonomy): Bacteria > Fidelibacterota > Marinisomatia > Marinisomatales > UBA1611 > TMED80. The sequence goes on from CAZYDX010000001.1 coordinate 11,654, forward strand.
GATATTGCTCTAAAATCAATTGGAATTAAGCCTAATGATGAAATTATTGTTCCGGCAATGACTTACTTTGCTACAGCATCTGCAGTTTCATATCAATACGCCACTCCTGTTTTTGTTGATATAGATAAAGAAAGTTTTAATTTAGATCCTAAAAGGATTGAAGAGGCTATATCAATAAAAACAAAAGCAATTTTATTTATAGATTACGGTGGCAATCCTGCAAACTTTGATAAAATTAAAAAGATTTCAGAAAAATATAATCTTACTCTTTTACAAGATGGAGCTCAATCTTTAGGTGGCGTATATAAAGGAAAACCAATGGGAGCGCAGGCTAAAATTTCTACTATGAGTTTTCATATGGCAAAAATCATTACATGTGTTGAAGGTGGTATGATTTTTACACATGAAAAAAAACTTATGTCAGAGGTTCTTTCTAGGAGGAATCAGGGTGAGGTAGGTGAAGAAAATTATAATCATGTGTATCTAGGCACTAATGCTAGAATGACAGATATTCAAGCTGCAATTGGACTAGCGCAGTTAAAAAAACTTCCAAGTTTTTTAGACAAAAGAATAAATATCGCTAAAAAATATGATGAATTATTTGATCAATTAGATTTAAACATAAAGACTATTTCTATATCAAGGAAAAACAGTATAAATCCTTATTTTCTTTATCCTATATTAATCGATAACAGAGATCAAGTAGCGCTGTATATCAAAAACAAATTTGGTATTGATACAAGAATAGCATACTCTATGCCAGTTTATAAACAAAAATTATACTCTGAGGAAGGTGCTAAATATAAAAAAATGGATTGCCCTGTTGCAGAATTTGTTACTTCCCAAATTCTTAATCTGCCAATTTTTCCTGATATGAATGTAGATATGATAGAAAAAGTAGTGCTATCAATTAAAGATGCAATAATTTATTTTGATTCAAAATAAGTGTTTCAATAATTAAAATGGATTTAGAAAAGAATATAGATAAAAATTTAATAATCCCAAGCTCAGTTAAAGAACAGTTTAATTTAAATGGTCGTTTAGCAGTTATTACAGGAGGAGCAGGTTTTCTAGGAGTTCAATTTGCGGAAACTATTTTTGAAATGGGAGGAATACCCGTTATCCTGGATTTTAATAAAGAGCTAATTGAATCAGCAGAAAAACAATTAAAAGATTTTGGATGCAAAAAATATTATTTTTTTGAAGTTGATGTGACAAATGAAAAAGATTCAGAGAATATTATAAATAAAATTTGGGATGAAATTTCACAAGTTGATATTTTAATAAATTGTATTGCTTTAACAAAAGATACTATTGAAAAAACTAATTCTGATTTTTTTGAGCCTTTTGAGAATATGGATCAGAAATTATGGGAGAAAGGAATTAATCTCAATTTAACCGCTACTCAATTAATGTGTAAAATTGTTGGTAAAAAGATGTCGAAATGTGGTAAAGGTTCTATTATAAATATTGCATCAGATGTTGGAGTAATAAGTCCAAATCAAAATATATATAAACCAGATAAATATGGTTATAAAGGTGTTAATTTCAATACCCCATCCTTTTATTCAGTAGGTAAAGCAGGTGTAATACATTTGACTAAATATCTTGCTACTTATTGGGCAAAAAATAATGTTAGAGTTAATAGCATTTCTCCTGCCGGTGTATTTAAAGATCATGATAAGGAATTTGTAAATAAATTGGGCAATCAAATTCCAATGGGGAGGATGGCAATGCCAAATGAATTTAAAGGTGCAATAGCTTTTCTTTCTTCTGACGCATCCTCATTTGTAACCGGACATAATTTGATTATTGATGGGGGAAGAACTATATGGTGAATGTAATTATAAAAAATTATGATTGAGAAATTCGAAAAATTAATTAACAAAATATTTAATCCTTATGGAAAATTTAATAAAAATGAATTGAAATATGTTCTTCAATACCTTGATTCAGAAAACCCTGAAAATGAATTAAATCCATGGTCAGCAAGACTTGAAGAAGCATTTTCAGATAAATTTAATGTAGAGTTTGCGATTGCGCATAATTCTGGAACTTCTACATTGCATAGTTGTCTTTATGCGGCTGGAGTTGGGGCAGGTGATGAGATTATTGGCCCAGTTCAAACTGGTGCTTGGTTTCCTTATGTCTGTCTCCATCAAAATGCAGTACCTATTTATGTTGATTCTGATCCAAATACATTTTTAATGGATCCTAATGAAATTGAAAAAAAAATAACAAAAAAAACTAAAGCTATCATACCAACTCATATGCATGGTTTATCTTCAAAAATGGATGAGATAATGAAGATTGCTGAACATTATAATCTTTACGTTATTGAAGATTGTGCACAGAGTTTCTTGGCTAAATATAAAGAAAAGTTTGTTGGCACTATTGGCCATATGTCAAGTTTTAGTTTTGAAACAAAAAAACATATGACTTCAGGTCAAGGTGGTATTGTATTAACAAATGATAATATTTTAGCAGAAAAAATAAGAAAACATGCAGGACTGGGTTATAAAACATTAACAGCGAAACAAGGAATGACAAGATTAATGCCACATGAATTTCAAAATCCGTATTTTAAAAGACATGACACTTTAGCTTATAACTACAGATTGCCTGATATATGTGCTGCTATTGCATTAGCTCAATTAGAAGATTTGGATAATAAAGTAAAGAGGCGAATTAAAATAGCTAGAATGTATGATAGAGTATTGCAAAATGTAGATTGGATTATTCCTCAAAAAGTTCCTGATTATTGCGAAAGTACTTATTGGTCCTACGCAGTAAAATATTTAGGTGAACAAAGTTATGGTATTAGTTGGGAAAATTTTTATGAAATGTTTAATAATAATGGTGGTGATGGTTTTTATGGAGCATTATCATTAAATACAGATGAAATCTTTATGAAAGAAAAAGATTTTCTTGGCACATATATTCCTAATGATTATGATTTATTTAAAAATAGATTCTCTGATGATAGTGAAATGTATCCGATAGCAAAAAAAATTCAACCATTATTAATACAATTTAAAACTGGATATAGAAATTTAAATATAGCTGAAAAATCAGTTAATGCTTTAAAGAAAACAATTCAACAGATACAGAAAAATGGTTAATGGATTAATTACAGTAAGATCACAATCAACCAGGTTACCTGAAAAGTGCTTTCTTCCATTTGGTAATGGAAATGTTATTGAACATGTAATACGTAGAGCAAAATATTTTAAAATTAATCCTATCGTATGTACAACTAATGAAATTGAGGATGATAGAATAGTCGAAATAGCAAAGAATGAGGATGTTCGATACTTTCGTGGAAGTGTTAAGGATAAATTATTACGATGGAGAGATTGTTGTAGAAAATATAATTTAGATAAATTTGTAAGCATAGATGCAGATGACCCTTTTTTTGATGGTGACTTGATCAAAAGTAGTTATAAAGAATTAAGTGATTCTTTTGATATAATTAAACATCCTATGCAGCAACCAAATAATGGTTATTATGAAGGTTGTGTTGGATATTCATTAAGGACTACAATTATCGAAAAAGCATGTGAAATAAAAAACACTGATGATACGGAAATGATGTGGCATTTTATTGAAGATGTTTCAGGAGTTAGGATTGGATTTTTGAAAGTTGTTGATGACAATATTTCATTTCCTATAAGACTGACTTTAGATTATCAAGAAGATTACTGGCTAATGCAATTTATTTTGAGATCTCTTGGGCCTTTTGCAGATAGAAAAAATATAGTGGGTTTATTTATTAATAATCCAGATTTGTATACATTGAATTGGTTTAGAAATGATGAGTATAAATCTGCTCATTCCAAATTATCTTATTAATATTTATTTCTTATTCTATGAATAAACAAAAGATTGTATATATCGTTCACCATGTAGATGTTGAAGGTCCATTGACCGAAACGATTGAAGCAACTTTTGAAAGAATGTATGATTTTGGACTACCCAAAGATATTTCTATAACTAAAGATAACCTCCATAAGATTCAAGATGGAGTTTTAGATGGTATAGATCAAAATCTATCTTCAAAATTAAAAAAGGTGTTTTCTAAGAGATATCTGAATTATTTCAAAGATTGGAATGAAATCGACAAATCAATAATTGAAACTACATCTAAATCATTTAGGCAGAAACATTGTTCCAAAGAGGGCGATCCTTATAAGTATTCTTGGTACATATATGATTATCATAATGGTTATAAAGATAATCCACGATTTCGTGTAAAAGGAGTACATAAAATATTTGATCATTATATGAATAGTCTTATAAAAGAAAATATTTTTAATGATGGCATCTATTGGCATTATCATCAGCCTTCAATTAGCGGTCAATGTCTAGAAGATAATACATGTTGGACAAATAGTGTTTTACATGAAGAAATAGTAGCAAAAAGGATTATAGAGCGTAATTGGTATTTTAGTTGTTTTCGTGCGGGTTCATGGGTGGAGAGAAATGATATTTCTCATTGGCTAGAAATGTTTATACCTTTTGATTATAGTGCAAGATATATGTCAGATAATGAAGCATATTCTCCTGGAGATGTTTTGGATTGGCGTTTTACTCCTAATATTTGGGGTGCATGGCATCCAGATTGGTATGACTATCGTGTAGAAGGAACAATGAAAAGATATTTATTTAGATGTACAGATCTTGCTACTTACCATAATCATTTAAATAAAAAAGAAGTTGAAGAAGCTTTTGAACAAGCTGATGAACATGGATCTAGTATCCTCAGTTATTATAATCACGATTATAGAGATATGAAATTAGAAGTAGATGAAGCGTACCAAATAATTACAGATGTAAGTGAAAAATACCCCGATATAAACTGGAAATTTGTAAATGCTCTTGAAGCTGCCCAAAAATACTTAAACATAAATCCACGAAAACCAAATCTATCGGTTAAAAAGGAGAATGATCTGCTTTATGTTCATTCTGAAAATAATATTTTTGGACCTCAGCCTTTTTTAGCAATTCAAGAAGGAGATAAGTTTTTCAGAGATAATTTTACTATGGAGACTGAAAAAAGTTGGGTATATAGATTTAGAAATCTACATAATCTAAAGGCATTTGGTGTCGCTGCAAATGATCCTTCTGGTCTATATGACATAAAGGTAAAAGTTTTTTAATTAATATAACTATATAATATATGTTTAAAGATTTAAATAGAGAGGAAATCTATAGAAAGGAATATTATGAGTATTGGTATTCTAGAGTGCATGAATCAAATAAGCTAGGCAATAAGTCCTCAATAATTATCGAAGGTGACTTTGTTGTTCCTTCTGATTCCATATATAGAGAATTTTTTGATAAGTATCTTATTAATAATGGAAAGATTTTAGATATAGGATGCGGTTGGGGTAGGTTTTTTAATTATTATAATAATTGTAATATGAAAATATATGGTGTAGATATCTCTAATATTATGGTTAAGAAAGCAAAAGAATTTTTTCCTGAAACAGCCTTAAGAATTAATGAAGCAGAAGCTGAAAATCTTCCATTTGAAGATAATTTTTTTGATGTGGTGTGCTGTTTTGGTGTTTTCGATGCTACATTTCAAGATAAAGTTCTAAAAGAAATGCTTCGTGTTTGTAAACTTGGAGGAAGGGTTATTTTTACTGGTAAAAATAATAGATATCCATTAAATGATAAGATAGCTTATAAAGCTGAGTTAGGCGCATTAAAAAACAAAGAGCCTAATTACTATACTAATGTAGAAAAAATGATTAACGAATTAATTGAAAATAAACATACTATTTCAAATAAATATTTCTTTATAAATAGGGGTGATATGTCGTTTAATAATTACGTTATTGATTTACCAGAACAATTTTATGAATATTGTTTAACAGTAAAGAAATGCTCTACGTCTTATAAATTCTCAAAATTTTATGATTCAAGATCTGAAAATTTTAAAATAAAAGATTCATTATAATGATTGATAATCCAATATTTATTACAGGTTGTTATAGAAGTGGCACCACATATATAAGCAGAGTCCTTGATGCTCATCCTAATCTTAATGTAACATTTGATTCGGTAAATTATTTTCGTTTTATTATAAAAAAAAATATACCTGCAAAAGAATATAAAAAAATTGTTAATAGTATTTCTAAGCGTATGAAATCAAGATATAATATTATCTTAGATCCCAAAAAAATTATAAAAAATATCGAAAATTCTAATTCTATAAATCATAAACAAATTTATTCTAGTGTAATGAATTGTTTATTTGAATATTCGAAAAATATATGGGGTGAAAAATCTTTGCTAGAATGGTCTAATATACCTCTATTTTTATCAATGTTTCCAAATGGTCATGTAATACATATAATTCGAGATCCAAGAGACGTAGTAGCTTCTTATAAAAACATGACATATGAAAAGGGAGATAGATATTTAGATGCTATTTTTGCTAGCCTAGGTTCTTTAAATGCATCAATGTATTATAATGATTTGCTTCCAGAAGATCGTTATAAAATATTGATTTATGAAGACTTCATCATGAATAAGATTAAATACTGTAGAGATTTATGTAAATACTTAGGTATTGAATTCTTTGATGAAATGCTTGATGAAAATAATCATACAGATATTTTTGGAAAAAAATTTAATTCAAAAACACATACGTCATTTCCAGATGATAAATCTAAACCAATAAATAGATGGAAGAAAAAACTATCCAATAATGAAATTGAATTAGTAGAAAGTATTTTAAGATTACAAATGAACCATTATGGATATAAGCTATCAACTGACTTAAAAAATAATTCAATTTCATGGCTATTAAATATTTTAAAAAATAGCAATCTTATTAATGATCACTTTATTAATTATTTAATTTCTGGAGAAGGAATTGAATCTTATCCAAGTGATTCTACAGATCCTAAGAATTGGGCTATTGATACAGGAATTACTGGTCAAGGAGCTGCTAAGGCTTATGTAGAAAAAAAATAATTATTTTCAATTTATTTTTATAACAACTTTACCAAAATTTTCTAATATACTATGTAACTACTAATACATGAATATAAAAGATAAACTTCGCTTGCCTTATTATTTTATTCGTGATTTAAAATCATCAAAAAATGATAATTTAGTTAAAAGAAATTCAATACTGAAAAATCAATTTTTAAATGATGAATGTTATCTTTTGCTTTCGGGTGAACCCATTGCATCTTTTGATCTTAATCAGATAAAAAATAAGTTTTCAGCTGCATGTGGGTTGTTTTTTGTACATGAACAAATGCCAAATCTCAATCTTAATTTTATGTTCAACCTTGGTCTAGGACCCAAATTGGATAAAAGAAACCCTTATGATGAAATGCGATGGCCTGAAAATTACATTCCTTCAAAAAAAAAATGGGATAATAAATTAATTATTAGGAACCTTTTTGAAAATACCAAGAATAACAAAACACTTAAATATTTTTTTAATTATGATTTTATTAATTATTACATAAAGAATCATATTATCAATTTAAGTAATGATAATATTTTTTGGATAAAAACTATGGACCATTTTCATATAAAAAGACATAAGCAGATTGATTTGACAAATAGATTTATAGGAGCAGGAAATGGATTTATAGATTCTATTTTGTGCCTTATTTATATGGGATTCAAGAAAATCTATATTCTTGGCGCTGGTTACACTTACAAGCCTAATTATTTATTTCATTTTTATACAAACTTTTCTAGCCCATTATCCCTAGGTAAAAACACTGCAATAAAAAATGGCAAGATGTTTATTCATAATTATAATAATAAATTTGGCACAAATATAGAATTCAATGGTCTAAAAAAAATTAATAATTATTACAGAGGTGTTTATATAAAAAATAGAGTTAAATCATTCTATGAAGAATCAAATGCAAATATATTAAATAAATATGCAAAAGATATTGGTGTAAGTTTAATAAATATTATGCCTGATGAATTTGAAAGTCCAATTTTTGAAAGGTTTTCTTATAAAGAATTCAAAAATTAAAAATATATCTAGTTCTGATTTATTATTAATCATATTTCTAGCAATGGTGGAATTGCATGTTTTTAATATTTTCATATTTTTTGAAGGTATTATTGGACAAACATTCACATTCGATAAAATGAGAGTAGTATTTTGTTTTATCGTATTATTAATACATCTTTTCATATATAGAGGGATATATATATCCTATATTAGATCATATTTAAAATATTTTGTTTTGCTATTAATATTGTTTACCATATCAAATCTGTTGAATTACAATACATTAGATTCAAAAGAACTTATACGATCATATCTTTTAATCTTATATCCATTTTGTTTCATATTAGTTATAAGGTCTATTTTGCATCTAAAAATATTTTTATCAATTTGTGCTGTTATTGCAACTTTAATATCATTTATTTCTGTATCTGATTTGATTTCAATAAGTAGTTTTGGTTCTTCTATAAAAGGAGCTTACTATGCAGAATATTTGGAGTCAACCTCGACCCATGGATTGATGAATGATAAAAGTGTAGTTAGAAGTGGGTTTTTATGGATGTCTAACAATGTTATGGCGCATCAATTATCTCCATATTTTGTATACTTATTTTTTATGTTTATTAATATAAAAGGGTTTAGTTTTTCAAAGGTAGTATATCTTATATCAATGTCAGTTATTTTCATAGCTATATTAAAAACCCTAAGTCGGGGAGGATTAATTGTAGTGATGTTAGGTTCTATTTTTGCATTATTATATTCAAAGAAGATTAATTTTTTAAGTTTTGTTAAATATTCATTAATCTTTTTATCATTATTGGGAATTTTATTTATTTCACAATTTAGCGCTAAATATACTGATACTATATCTAAGAGGTTTTCAAGTGTAATATTATTATTAAAAAGTAGTAATATTTCAAAACTTGAAGGTAACGCACTTGGAAGAATTTTTGCTGCAGCTGCTACAGTAAAAGAAATAAGTCAGAAGCCTTTTTTTGGTTGGGGTAATGGAAAAATGTTAGGTAGTGTAGGTAAAGGAACAAAAAATCATGTTGCATATTTGGATTATATTGGAAAAGTAGGCATATCTGGTTTTGTAGTATTAATTTTATTATGGAGAAAAGTTTTTATTGATTTTTTTAATTCAAAAAGAATTCTTTTGAATAATAGGATTTATGATAATAATCTAAATAAATTGTTACTTGTTTTAATATTTGTGAGTTTTTTATCAGGATTCTTTCAACCACAATCATTCATTGGACCAATGAAGTTAATGATATGTTATATTGTCTGTATTTCTTACAAATTATCAATTGATCATAATCAAATGCATACAAAAATATCATATAGAAATATTAGCTGATGATTTTAGATTCATCAATTAATTTACTTTAAATAAGAAATTATATTTTATTCTTTATAACTAATAAATATATAAATATTATTATTTGTAGGACTTTATAAATGAAATCTATAGTTACTGGTGGAGCTGGATTTATTGGAAGTCATCTTGTCGATGCATTGTTGGAAGATGGGCTAGAAGTTATTGTTATTGATAACTTTAGTACTGGCAGGTTGCAAAATCTTAATCATGTGGTAGATGATATAGAATTAGTTGAATGTGATATATCTTCTAGTGGTAAATGGAAAAATTATTTTAAGAACGTGGATTATGTTTTTCATTTAGCAGCGTTAGCTGATATTGTTCCATCTATTGAAAATCCTGCTGAATATTATCGTTCAAATGTTAATGGTACTTTTAATTTATTAGAGACTTGCAAAAATAATAATATTAATAAAATTGTTTATTCTGCATCTTCATCGTGTTATGGAATTCCTGATGAATATCCTACAAAAGAAACGGCTGAGATTCGTCCACAATATCCATACGCACTTACAAAATATTTAGGTGAACAACTTATGATGCATTGGTGCGCTGTATATAATTTAAAAACAGTATCATTACGTTTTTTTAATGTTTATGGTCCAAGATCAAGAACATCTGGTACTTATGGAGCAGTATTCGGTGTTTTCCTTGCTCAAAAACTTGCTAAAAAGCCTTTCACGGTAGTTGGAGACGGTAAGCAAACTAGGGATTTTACTTTTGTTTCAGATGTCGTAGAAGCTATTATTGCTGCTGCCAAAAGTGATGTAATTGGCGAAATTATAAATATTGGATCAGATAATACATATAGTGTCAATGATCTTGTTGGGCTTCTTGGTGGAGAAGTAGAGTATATACCTAAACGACCTGGAGAGCCTGATTGTACTTGGGCAGAAATTAAAAAGGCTAAAAAACTATTAAATTGGATTCCCAAAGTAAGTTTAGATGAAGGAGTTAAAATTCTACTAGATAATATAGATTATTGGAAAGAAGCGCCGGTTTGGAATAAAGATTCTATTGCTGAAGCCACAGAAAAATGGTTTAAATACTTGAGTTAACATTATTATGAATTCTAAGATTAAATCGCTAAGTGCCCTTCAAGAAATAACTAAAGAACTTAAATCAAATGGTAAAACTATAGTCCATTGCCATGGTGTTTTTGACTTGCTTCATATTGGACATATAAGACATTTCAAAGAAGCAAAATCTTTTGGTGACTATTTAATAGTTACTATTAGTCCTGATGAATTTGTAAATAAGGGACCAAATCGACCCGCATTTACAACTGAATTACGACTTGAAACTTTGGCTTCATTAGATTTTGTTGATTTTGTTGCTTCTAATAATTGGCCAACAGCTGTTGAAACGATTAAAATGTTAAATCCAGATATATATTGTAAAGGGCCAGATTATAAAGAACAAAGTGATGATATAACTGGTAAAATTAAAGATGAAAAGGAAGCTGTTAAGTTTATAGGTGGTGTAATTAGATATACAAAAGATATAACTTTTAGTTCAAGTAGTCTTCTAAATAAATTTGGTGAAATTTATAATAAGTCTCAAAAATCCTTCATTCAAAAGATATGTCATAAATATGATTTTGAAGATATAAAAACTAAAATAAGTAAAATGAAAGACCTCAGAATTCTTGTTGTAGGAGAAACTATAATTGATCAATATGTTTTTTGTCAAGCTTTGGGAAAATCAGGTAAAGAGCCTGTACTTGTATTAAGAGAACTTGAAATGGAACAGTATGCAGGTGGAGCTGTAGCAATTGCAATGCATTTATCAGAATTTTGTGGAAGTATTACTTTATTAAGTATGTTAGGTGAGAAAAAGGAATATGAGAATTTTCTTATTGATAATCTTCCAGATAATATTGAGCCATGCTTCATTTATAAAAACAATGCGCCAACTATTACAAAAAAGAGGTTTGTTGATCATGTTTCTAAGAGAAAATCTTTAGGGGTTTATACAATAAACGATTCACATATGGATAGTGAAAATAATAAACAATTTCAAAATTATCTTAATGATTTAATACCCAAGCATGATTTATTAATTATTTCTGATTATGGGCATGGTTTTATATCTAAAGAATCTGCAATAAAGATTTCAAAGAAATCTATTTTTACTTCTCTTAATGCGCAAATTAATGCATCAAATATTGGTTATCATACAATGGATAATTATAGAAATATAGATTGCGCAATTATAAATGAAAATGAAATTCGTCATGAATTACGAGATCGTGAAACAAATGTAAATGATTTAATGAAAACACTTGCCGAAAAAATGAAAGCAAATAGTTTAATAGTTACACGTGGAAACAGAGGAGCAATATTATATAATTCTATAAAAAAGAAATATCATAATTGTCCAGCTTTTGCTTCAAAAATTATCGATAAAATAGGGGCTGGAGATGCAATGTTAGCTTTACTAAGTTGTTCATTAAAAAGCGGTATTGATATTGATGTTTCACTGCTAATAGGTTCTCTTGCGGCAGCTCAATCTGTAGAGACCATAGGTAATAGTATAAATGTTAATAAAAATCAATTAGTTAAGACTGTTTATCATTTATTTAAATAATTATCGTCCATCTGAATATAATAATTTACTTATATACAAGAAAATAGGATATTATTATCCTCTTTAGTATTAAATATCTTCAGAATAATTGGAGCACTTATTAATAAAAAGGATAATGTATTCAATTATTATTAATAATATTGTAATATGCTTAATTATTAAGGAGTAAAGTGAAATGAGTAATAACATATCATCATTTAAAAATAATGGATATTTAAAATATAAATTTAAAAATATTGAACCTATAAATTTGGTGAAGAAAATTATCAATAAACATTTTAAATCTACTTTATGTAAGGATTATCCTGATACGGATTATTTTCGAAATCTTTTATTAATATGCCAAGATGAAATAAACCAAAATAAAGTTCATCAACAAATTGTTAATAATGAGAAAGAAATATATAATAAACTTCTTAGCAATAAGTCTATATCTATACAATCAGTGGTTTATTTAAGAGGTGTGAGATCTAATTCTCAAGAAATGATGGAGTATTTGGATTATCATAGAGAAAACTTTTATTGTGATGATGACTATATAAATCATCAATTGAACAATCATATTCCAATACAAAATTACAATATTAATACCAGTATGAAAATAATTGACAAATCCCATACTATAGATGACGATAATATAACAACAGAAAAATTTTATTCTAAAAATAGTGGTGTTGATCGATTTTCTGTGGGACACAATATTGGATTATCTTACAATCCAAAGGTTATAACTGATGGTGTTGATATATCTGAAGCAGAAAGAATTGATTTAGATAAAGATGAAATGTTTATTTTTTCTCCAAACTTAATTCATGGTGGAGGAATTAATCCAACTAAAAACATAAGATTTAGTTTAGATTTTGCTGTTATTAGCACAGAAAAGCTTGTAGGAGCGAGTAAAAGCCATTTTGCAGCATATACTAAAGAAAAAACTCATTTTGTTGATTTAAATACCCTCTAGCTATATAGTTTATAAAATAGTTTGATTTTTTATTAATAATTGATCAAAAATCTCAATATATTCATTTTCAGTCTATTTGAAAAATTGAAAAAGATTTGCAGAATTATACTATAATATTATAAAAATGAATTCAAAATCCTTTTTATTAAAATACTTAAATGATTTTTCTGATCTAATTAAACCCAGACTAGATGATGTGGATAGCTTACTGGAAGTTGCAGAGTTATGTAAAAAAGTTAGAGAAAATCAAAACAAGATACTTATTTTTGGTAATGGTGGTAGCGCAGCGATGGCAAGTCATTTTAGTGTGGATATTACAAAAAATGCAAGGATAAGGTGCTTGAACTTTAATGAAGCTGATCTTATCACATGTTTTGCAAATGATTATGGTTTTGATCGGTGGGTAGAAAAAGCAGTCGAATTTTATGGTAACGATGGAGATTTGTTAATACTTATATCCTCTAGTGGCAATTCAAAAAATATGCTTAATGCTGTTGATGTCGCTAGAAAAAAGAATTTTATGAGCGTTATAACACTTTCAGGATTCAATAAAAATAATCCTTTAAAGAAAATGGGTAATTTGAATTTATGGGTAAATAATAAATCTTATAACTTTGTGGAAAACACCCATCAAATATGGCTATTATCTATTGTTGATCTCATAATTGGTTCGCGTGAATATTCCGTATAACATTGTTAGATAATAAATTACTATGAGAAAAATATTTGTTACAGGTGGAGCAGGTTACGTTGGAGCTGTTTTAGTTCCACGCTTACTTGATGAAGGTTATGAAGTAACGGTGCTTGATCTTATGATTTATGGACAAAATGTTTTACCAAATCATTCAAATTTAAATGCTATTAAAGGGGATATTAGGAATTTGGATCTTTTGGATGAAATAGTTCCAGGTCATGATACAATTATACATTTAGCCTGTATATCAAATGATCCTAGTTTTGAATTGAATTCGGATTTAGGTAAATCTATTAATTTGGACGCTTTTCGTCCTTTTGTTGAAATATCAAAAAAACGAAATGTTAGTCGTTTTATTTATGCATCTTCTTCAAGTGTCTATGGTATCAAAAAAGAAACTGATGTTCATGAAGGAATAATTTTAGAACCGCTTACAGATTATTCGCGTTTCAAGGCAGAATGTGAAAAAATTCTGTTAGAATATCAGTCTGATAGTTTTACAACAGTAACTATTCGACCTGCAACAGTATGCGGATATTCTCCTAGGCAGCGTTTAGATGTGGTTGTTAATATACTTACAAACTTAGCATTTCATAAACGTGAAATTTCAGTTTTTGGTGGTAAACAACTGCGCCCCAATATACATATTCTAGATATGGTAGAAGCCTATATGACGCTTCTAAATTCCCCAAAGGAAAAGATAGCTGGAAAGATATTCAATGCTGGGTATGAAAATCAATCAGTTATGGAATTAGCTGAAACAGTTAAATCTGTAGTTGGTAGGGATGTCAAATTGGTACATACTCCCTCTGATGATAACAGATCTTATCATATTTCATCTGAAAAGATTAAGAAAGAGCTTGGCTTTGTTCCAAGTCATACCATACGTGAAGCAGTTGAAGACCTTTGTAATGCATTCTCAAAAGGACTATTACCTGATTCACTTGAAAATGAAATGTATTTTAATATAAATAGAATGCAAAATTTGGAACTTAATTAATAATGAAAGTTAGATATTCATATCTACCACAGCAATTTAATGACTGTGAAGATTTATGGCAGGATTTACGAAAATTTGTTCCTACTGGAGATTTTACATTAGGGAAACCACTGAAAAAATTTGAGCACAGTTTTGCAGAATTAATTGGAGCAAAATATGCCATAGGTGTGAACTCTGGAACTGATGCAATAAAAATAACTCTTAAAGCTTTGGGTATTGGTCCTGGTGATGAGGTTATAACTGCTGCTAATACTTTCGTAGCTACCGTTGGTGCCATTTGTGAATTGGGTGCTATTCCTGTTTTTGTAGATTGTGATGATACGTTTTGTATGGATGTAGATAATATTGAACATAAAATCACTGATAAAACTAAAGCCCTATTACCGGTTCATTTTACTGGATATATGACTGATATGCGTAAAATCACAAAAATTGCAGATCAATATAAATTATTTGTTGTAGAGGATGCTTGCCAATCAATTCTTGGATCTATTGATGGTAAAAAAGCTGGCAATTGGGGTTGTCCCGCAGCATTTTCTTTACATCCATTAAAAAATATTAATGTTTGGTCAGATGGAGGCGTGATTGTAACGGACGATGCTGACTTAAATAATAAATTGAGACTAATGCGAAATCATGGTTTAGAGGATAGAGATACGGTGTCTATTATGGGTTATAATTCTCGTTTAGATACAATACAAGCTGTAGTAGGAAACTGGATTTTACCAAAGGCAAAATCAATCTCTGAGAAACGAATATCCAATGCTAATTACCTTGACAATGGTCTTTCAAAAGTCAATCAGATCTCAATTCCTCCAAGGCCCAACGGATATCGGTTGGTTTACCACCTTTATATTATATTTGCAAAAGATAGAGATGGGCTATTAGAATATTGTATCGAAAGAGGAATTGAGGCAAAAATTCATTACCCTATTCCTATTTATCGACAACCTGCATTAAAATACCTTGGATATAGACAAGGTGATTTCCCAATTGCTGATTCTCACACCTCTAAAATTATTACATTCCCTTGCGATCAACACCTTGAGCAGTCCCAATTAGATTATATTATTAATACAGTAAGCGAATATTATGGCAGATAATAATATAATAATACCTTATGTAGACCTTTCTGCGCAATGGAGAGATGACCGTTCAGAACTACTACCTATAATTGATAATTTACTGAGCAGCGGACATTATGTAGGCGGAGAAGAAATTGAGCACTTTGAAATTCAGATTGCCAAATTATGTCAGGTTAAATATGCTGTAGCTCTAAATAGTGGTACAGACGCCCTAACTTTGTCTCTTCATTTATTAGGCGTAAACAAAGGAGATGAAGTTATAACTCCGCCTAATTCATTCATTGCTTCTACAGCAGTTATTGAGCATCTGGGAGCAGTACCTGTCTTTGTAGATGTTTTATCAGACCAAAACATTGACACAGAAATGATTGAATCTTCTATAACTAATAATACAAAAGCAATTATGCCAGTCCATTTAACAGGTAGGATGTGTGATATGGATAGAATTACTAATCTAGCAAATAATTACGGTTTAAAGATTATTGAAGATGCAGCACAAGCTATTGGCTCAAAGTATAGAGGAAAACCTAGCGGTTCTATAGGGCATGTCGGTTGTTTTTCAGCGCACCCTCTAAAAAATTTAAATGCATGTGGTGATGGTGGATTTATTACTACGAATGATTCTAATTTGTATGAAAGAGCTAAAGCGCTACGAAGTCATGGTATTATTGATCGTGATAGGGTAGATAGTTTTGGATATGTTTCTAGGATGGATAATCTTCAGGCAGCAATTTTAAGTTATAGATTAGATAAATTAGATAAAATCATTGAAAAAAGAAGAAAAAATGCTCAATATTATTTAGATAATATTGATAGTAATAAAGTAATTCTTCCTGTTGAGAAAGAATATGAATTCAATTCTTACCATACATTTGTTATACAAGTGGAAAAAAGAAATGAATTAAAAGATTTTTTACTTGAAAAAGGGATTGAAACTGCAATACACTATCCAACGCCCATTCATTTACAGCCGGCTGCAAAAGAATTAGGTTACACAATAGGGGATTTTCCCGTAACTGAAGCACAAGCTAATACGATATTGACCTTACCAGTGAATCAAAATTTAAGCCAAATCGAAATAGAGGCAATAAGCGCCGCAGTAAATAGTTTTTACATTTGATAATTGGAATAGATCTTGATAACACTATTATCGACTACAGAGAATCTTTCTGGTTAACCTCTGTTTCTACTGGTATTATTTCTGATAATGACAAGAAAGATTTTTGTTTAAAAAAGGGTACGTTTCCAAGTAAAAGTCAAATTAAACAATACCTAAAGTCCGAGAAAAATAGTGATTTTATGTGGGAATCATTGCAGGGAAAGGTATATGGTCAGTATATACCTCATGCTAAAATTTATCCTGGATTTGCTAATTTTCTTTTACATTGTAAAAATAGAGGCGTAAAGGTTTTCATTATTAGTCATAAAACTAAATTTGGACATAATGATAATAGTAAAACACCTTTACGAGAAGCAGCATTAAACTTTTTAAAGAAAAATAATTTATTTTCAGATGATTATGGAATCAATGAGAATGATGTGTTTTTTTTAAATACTCGAAATGCGAAAGTAAATAAAATTATGGATTTAAAGTGCACATATTTTATAGATGATTTACCTCAGATTTTTGAAGAAAAGAACTTTCCCCAAAAAACAACTAAAATACTTTTTGATCCTGTATCTGAGAGTCTAATGAATGACACCTTTAATAGTTGGTGGACCATTAATAAATATATTTTTGACCAAGTCAAAAATTCTGATATTAGCGCGTATGTTGAAATTTGTATTAAGGATAAAGTAAAATTAGTTAGCAATGTAAAAGGAAGGAAAAATAGCAATATATATAAAGTTAATATGAATTCCGGTAAAGAATTTGTAGGTAAGCTCTATCCTGATAGAACCTTTGATAATCGCGATAGAATTACTAAAGAAACCTGCGCCTACAACTTTCTTCATTCAAATGAAATAAAAAAGGTACCAAAAACCATATATTCTAATCAAAATTTAAATTTTGCCCTATTTGAATGGGTTATTGGAAAAGAAATATCAGAAATAACCGAAGATCATATTCAGGGTGTTACTGATTTTGTAATAGAATTGGCAAATATAAGTAAAAATACAAACCCAGGGACTTTTGATTTAGCTTCAGCTGCTTGCCTTAGCGGTCAAATGATTGAACAACAGATTAATGAAAGATATACTGTTTTACTAAAATGTGCAGAATTACATTCTGATTTGTCCAATTTTTTGAATAATAACTTTTATGAAGCTATTAAAAAAATATTACCAGTAAGTAAAAAACACTGGCCAGGAGACTTTAGTAAAAAATTAAATAAATATCATAGAATATTGAGCCCATCTGATTTTGGTTTTCATAATATTTTACTTACAAAGAATGGTCTAAAGTTTATTGATTTTGAATATTTTGGTTGGGATGATCCTGTGAAACTTGTATGTGATTTTTTGCTTCATCCAGCTATGAATTTAACAGATTCACAAAGGTCAATATGGTTGGAAAAAATGAATGAGACTTTCTCTAATGATATTAATTTCAAAGCTAGATTATCAGCTTCCTATTATCTTTATGGGCTTTGTTGGTGTTTAATTATTTTAAATGTTTTCACTACAGAAAATATGAATGATAAAAAGCAAGCTATACAATTGTCAAAATCAAAAAAGTTGTTAAATCATATTATTAGATTAAATGAAAAAGGAATTATGTATGCATGATAATATGCATAAAGCTGCACTAGAAATTAAATTGGATGAACGTTCTAGATATCTTAGAAAAATGACAGTTAAAACACTTGAGAGTGGAAAAAGGGCTCACCTAGGTTCTGCAATGTCCATTCTAGAAATTGTTAGAGTTTTATATGATGGTTATTTAAATATAGATCCAAAAAATCTAGCAGATCTTGAAAGAGATCGATTTATTTTAAGTAAAGGCCATGGATGTTTGGCTCAATATGTTATCTTAGCTGACAAAGGTTTTTTTGATCAAAAAGAACTATTAAAATTTTGTCATGCGGAATCCATTTTAGGAGGGCACCCCGAACAAGGAAAAATTCCTGGCGTTGAAGCATCAACAGGGGCACTGGGGCATGGTATGCCAATTGGTGTAGGCATGGCATTAGCAGCTAAATTGCATAATAGAAAAACAAAGGTTGCTGTGATTTTAGGAGATGGCGAAACAAATGAAGGATCAATATGGGAAGCAGCCATGTCTGCAGCTAAACATAATCTTTCTAATCTTACTATTTTCATTGATTATAATAAAATTCAATCTTATGATTTTGTTTCTGAAGTTTTAAATCCAGAGCCGATGGCTGATAAATGGTCAAGTTTTGGTTTTTTTGTTAAGGAAGTGAATGGTCATGACATTAATGAGTTGAATAATGAAATTTCAAAATTACCTTATGATAAAACAAAACCAACGGCGTTTATATGTCACACAATAAAAGGGAAAGGGTTCCCGTTCGCTGAAAATGACCCAACTTGGCATCATAAATCTAATTTGACCGATTCTGAAATTAAAAATATGTACGATAATTTATAATAAATATGCGAAAAACTAGTTTAAATATGGTTTACGAATTAGCTAAAAAAGATGATAGGGTTTTGTTTATTGGATCTGATCTTGGTCCTGGGGTTTTAAATGAATTTAAAAAAGATTTTCCGGACCGTTTTTTCATGGAAGGTATAGCAGAACAGCATATTATTGGTATGGCTGCAGGTCTTGCATTTGATGGTTTTATTCCTTATGTGAATACTATTGCAGTTTTTTTAACTCGTCGATGTTTCGAGCAAGTAGCATTAGATCTTTGCCTTCATAATCTTCCAGTAAGATTAATTGGTAATGGAGGAGGGCTCGTATATGCACCCTTAGGCCCCACTCATCAAGCTATTGAGGACATTGGCATTTTACGTACATTACCTAATATGACAATTGTAGCTCCTTGTGATGCAAATGAGATGGAAAGACTTATGGTTGCATCATTAGAGTGGCCACACCCATTATATATTCGTCTAGCAAAAGGTGGAGATCCAATAATTAGTAAATCAGAATTAGGATTTGAGATAGGTAAAGGAATCAATTTGAGAAAAGGTAATAATGTTATATTTATTACAACTGGAATAACAGCTCAAAGAGCTAATGATGCTTGCTTAAAATTGAATGATGAACAGATTGATTGCGGATTATTTCATATGCATACAATTAAACCTTTTGACCATGAAGGTTTAAGGGAAGCCTCTAAATCTGCAGATTTAATTGTTACTTTAGAAGAGCATGTATTAAATGGAGGGTTGGGAAGTGCTGTCTTAGAATCATTTTCTGATAACGGTATTATAAAAAAGGTTGTCAGACTAGGTATTCCTGATGTTTTTGCAAAGCAATATGGATCACAAGATATTATACTTGAGGGTTTTGGGCTGGACTCAGATAGTATTGTAAAAACAGTCAAAAGATATCTATAACAAATAAATAAAATAGAAATAGGAAAATAAACTATGGGTAAACTTGTAAATTATGTTACACCTTTACATATAGCTACTAGTCGAGCTTATATCGACCGTATGGTAGATGAAAAGGTTGAATGTATGTTAAAGGCTAAAGAGTATGAAGAAGATTATTGGGACGGAGATCGCCGTTATGGTTATGGCGGATATAAATATATTCCTGGCAGGTGGAAGCCAGTTGCAGAGGCATTAATAAAGAATTATAATCTTACAAATGAATCTAGTGTTTTGGATATAGGCTGCGGAAAAGGATATCTTTTGTACGAAATGAAATTATTACTCCCAGATTTGATAATTGCAGGTTTTGATAGTTCAAATCATGGACTTGCCAATGCAAAAGAAGAAATCAAAGAATTTTTATTTTCTCATAAAGCCCAAGAAAAGTACCCTTATAAAGAAGACGAATTTGATTTAGTTATATCATTGGGGTGTATACATAATTTGAGGATATTTGAAATTGAGAAAGCATTAAATGAAATTGAAAGGGTAGGTAAACAAGGATATATAATGATGGAGAGCTATCGCAATGAACAAGAACAATTTAATCTTCAATGTTGGGCGCTTACGTGCGAATCTTTTTTTGATTATAAGGAATGGCCATGGATATATGACCACTTTGGCTATACTGGCGATTATGAATTTATTTATTTTGAGTAATTAATAATGAAAGCAGCAATAATACAAAAAAGTAAAGAACCTTTAGTGGTAGTTGATATTGATTTGCCCGAAAAGTTGGAAGTTGGTCAGGTTTTAGTGAAATTGAGTTATAGTGGGATTTGTGGTGCGCAAATAAATGAAATTGATGCAATGAAAGGACCCGATAAATTTCTACCGCATTTACTAGGTCACGAAGGATCTGGTATAGTAAAAGAAATTGGACCAGGAGTTTCAACCGTAATGCAGGGGGATCATGTCGTGTTGCACTGGCGACCTAGCAAAGGAATTCAATCACCCACGCCTAAATACAATTGGAATGGTAAACGGGTTAATGCTGGATGGGTGACTACTTTTAATGAGGAAGCGGTAATTTCTGAAAATAGATTAACAGTGATTCCTAAAAATTTTGATATGAGAATTGCACCATTGTTTGGATGTGCAGTTACTACAGCCTTTGGTGTTGTAAATAATGATGCAAAAATAAAAGTAGGTCAGTCTGTAGTAATTTTTGGTATTGGAGGAGTTGGACTCAATATTGCACAAGCTGCATCAATGGTTAGTGCCAATCCTATTGTAGGTGTAGACTTATTAGAAAATAAATTAGAAATGGGTAAAAAATTTGGCCTAACTCATACTATTATAGGTGGTATTGAAGATTATATAAATAAAATTAAGAATATTGTTGGAGAAGAAGGTGCTGACATAGTTATTGAAACAACAGGTAATTCACGAATTATTGAGCAAGCATATAAGCTGACACATCCTGATGGTAGAACAATATTAGTTGGTGTCCCTAATAAAGGAGATAATGTATCTATCTATACTTTACCATTACATTTCAACAAAATACTTACTGGATCGCATGGAGGTGACTCTATCCCTGATCTTGAAATACCGCGCTATATAAAATTATTGGAAGCTGGTAAAATGAGCCTAAATGACCTAATTACACATGAATTTAGTTTGAATGAGGTTAACGAGGCGCTTGATCTTTTTCGATCAGGACAAGCTGGAAGAATAATAATAAATATGAGTTAGATGAAGAAATGGGAAATTCAAAATTATTAAAAACATTTTTAAACATGCCTGAATTACCAATAGTAAGAAAAGGTGATGGCATTTATCTTTATATGAAAGATGGAAAAAAAATTCTTGATACTACTGGAGGGTTTACGGCACATGCTATTTTGGGTTGGTCACAACCCACTGTAATAGATGCGATTATTAAACAGGCAAGGAAAATCACCCATATTGATTACAAGACCTTTTCCGATATAAACAGGGAGAAATTGGCTAGTTTACTACTATCTAGAGCTGAACATGATCTTGACAGAGTTTATTTTGTTGGTAGTTCCGGAGGAGAAGCCTGTGAGGCGGCCATGAAATTAAGTTATCAGGCCCATTATGACACTGGTAAAAAGGAAAAGACTTGGTTTATTTCTAGGGAGCAGTCTTATCATGGCTCTTCCACGGACGCATTAGCTGTAGGTCAT
Source organism: uncultured bacterium (assembly GCA_964646455.1). GTDB lineage: Bacteria > Fidelibacterota > Marinisomatia > Marinisomatales > UBA1611 > TMED80. Next base: position 34,034 of record CAZYDX010000001.1, read on the forward strand.
CGGCCAAACCTTGACTTTTACAAACCTCTTTTACCAAATAAAAGGGCAAAAATATCCGAACACAATATGTACCGGGATAAAAATGATAATGAAACAATGGATGAATATTCTCACCGAAGTGCGAAACAATTAGAAGACAAGATTCTTGAAATTGGTCCGGAAAAAGTATGCGCATTTATTGCAGAAACAATCATGGGGGGTCTTGTTGGTGATGTTCCTCCTGCGCCAAATTATTGGAAATATGTTAATAGTATTTGTAAAAAATATGATGTGCATTTGATTCTTGATGAAGTTTGGTGTGGTACAGGAACTAGTGGTAAAATTTATTGTGTTGATTGGGATAATATTACACCAGATTTTATATTTATTGGTAAAACACTGGGGGCTGGTTTTGCGCCATTAAGTGCTTTGGTTACAAGTAGCAAAATTGAAGAGAAAATTAGAAATGGACAAGGTCAGATACAGCATTCAACTACTCACCAAGGGCACTCGCTCTGTGTTGCAGCGGCCTTAGCTGTGCAAAAAATTATACACAATGATAGTTTTCTTGAAGAAATAAATACTAAAGGTGAAATATTAAGGAATACATTAGAAAATGAACTAGGAAATCATCCTTTTTATTCAAATGTCAGAGGAAGAGGTTTGAGGAATTCTCTTGAATATCAATGTGAGGATCAACATTTATTTGGAAATGCTCTTGCCCAAGAAATGAAAGAAAATTTTGGTATATTAATCAGCGGGAAATGGCATAGAGTCTGTTTTTCACCAGCTCTAACAATAACAATGGATGAATTAGATTTTGTTTTAAATTCATTTATTGAGACTTTTAATAATGTTGCATCGAAATGGGATAAAAAGTATAGATCTAAAATTGATATAAAGCCAATCTTTTAATAAATCAAAAATTGAAGCAATGGATTTAAGTTATAAAATAAACCTTAAGGATTCAAAATCCATCATCTTAGATGATTCAGGTAAATCTATTGCATGTTTTACCGTCAATGATATTGTTGCAATAGATAATAGTGTTATCGATCAATTAATTGGATTATCAGAGGAATTGGGTAAAAAAGACATTCGTATATGCTTACATCAAAATAACGAAAGTAAATTGCACAATATGATAAATCTTATTTACAAGAAAAAAATAAATGTTCCTCATAAGCATCTAGATAAATCAGAAAGCTATCATATAATTAGGGGGCAAATGATTATAAGTATATATGATAATGAGGCTAATATAAAAGATAAATATTTTCTTGACGAAAATGATACTTTCTTATTTAGAGTTGGGAAAGATAATTTTCATACTACTGTTCCTGTTTCGGACTATGTTATTGTTCATGAAACTCGTTCAGGTCCTTTTAACAAAAATGGTGATAGTATATTTTTCAACAAAAAATAATTTATTTGAATTAATATGAATATTGGCGAATCTTATTACACTGAACAAGAATTGAATTCATTTGGTTTTTTAAAGATTGGAAAAAATGTTCTTATTAAAAAGAATGCAACTATTATCTATTCTGAAAATATTTCTATTGGTGATAATGTAAGGATTGATGATTTTTGTTTTATTATAGCTAAAAATAAATTAAAAATTGGTTCTTATTGTCATATTTCATCACATTGTGTAATTAGAGCTGATGAAAAAATATCAATTGGGAATTTTGTACAAATTTCGAATAATGTTATAATCTTAACTGTTACTGATGATTTCTCAGGTGAGTTTCTAGGAGGTCCAATGGTGCCTAATAAATATACTAAAGTATCAGGTGGAAGTATAATTTTAGAGGATCATGTGCTTTTGGGCGCGGGAAGCGTTGTTTTGCCAAACTGCACTCTATTAGAAGGTGCTGCTGTAGGTGCTAATTCATTAGTAGATAGAGATTTAGATGAATGGATTATTTATTTTGGCAATCCTGTAAGAGCAGTTAAAAAAAGAAAAAAAGACAGAAAAGAGCTTGGACTAAAATTAATCTAATTTATTATTACTTCTCATTAAGTATTGAATAAAGAATTTATTAAATCAGTTAATTTCCATCACTATGGATTGGCTCTTAAAAGTTTCAGGAGTGCAGTAAAATTCCATAGTAATTTGGGATACATTATTTCTGAAATTATTTATGATGATATCCAAAATGTAGAATTAATCCTTTGTACATCTAACAACTTTCCCACAGTTGAACTTGTAAAACCATATGATGACAAGAGTCCAATAAATAATTATTTAAAAAAAAATAATGAAATAATTTATCATATTTGTTATGAAGTAGATGATATTGATAATGATTTAAAGTTATTATTTAAAAATAATCGTTCAATATGCGTAAGCAAACCAAAGCCTGCTAAATTATTTAATAATCGATTAGTTTCATTCTATTACATAAATGATATCGGATTAATAGAATTACTCCAAAAATGATTAAAGAAGATATAAAGTACAGTGAAATATTAAGGGAGAATAGTGAATTAGCTAAGGTGCTTCCAGATAAAAGTTATGAGATAAAAATATTATCAAATATTATTACTTCTCAAGTAAATGAAATTTTAGAATATACATTGAGATTAGAATCAATACCTGCAATAGTAAAATCTGGTAACTATGATAATATAGTTCAAGATAGTTCTGTTTATAATAATTCAGATTTATGCATAATATTTTGGGAATTATGTAATATTATTAATGGATTTCAGTATAAAATAGAACTCTTAACTAATAGAGAGTTGGAAGATCTTAAAATAAAGATGAAGACTGAGATTGATCTTGTAATTCGTAATTTACAAAAGGCCTCTCTTGTTATTTTTAATCAGTTTTCATCATTAGCATTTTCAACAAATAGTATAATTAGCAATAATTATAAAAGTTTTTCAGATGAATTAAATCAATATTTAAAAGATCGAATAACTGATAATATACGTATAGTAGAAATAGATAATGTATTAGCAAATATTGGTTTGCAAAAATGTTTGGATGAGAGGAATTATTATTCTTCTAAAGCATTATATACAGTTGAATTTTTCAGATCCTATACTGAATATGTTAAGCCTTATATAATGTCTGCCAATGGCAAAGCAAAGAAGATTTTAATTTTTGATTGTGATAATACATTATGGAAGGGTGTGCTTGGTGAAGATGGTATTGATAATATTGAAATGTCATCTGATACAAATAATGGATGTATATTTTCTGAGATTCAGGATATTGCACTGGCTTTAAATAGACAAGGTGTACTAATTGGCTTGTGTAGTAAGAATAATATAGATGATATAGACGAAGTTATTGGTTCTCACCCAAATATGAAAATCAAAGATGAAAACATCTCTATAAAGAAATGTAACTGGTCAGATAAAGTTTCTAATCTCAGAGAGATTGCTGAAGAATTAAATATTGGTTTAGATAGTATTCTTTTTATAGATGATTCGTCTTTTGAAATAAACTTTGTAAATGAACAATTGCCAGAAATTACTACTTTGCAAGTTCCTGAAAGAATATATAATTATCCAAGATTATTGCGGGAAAATATTAGACATTTTTATAATTTATCATCCACTGATGAAGATAGGAAAAAGAATTCAATTTATAGGCAACAATCAAAAAGGAAGAATGATCAAAAGAGATTTTCAAATATTGAAGATTATCTAGTTTCCTTAAATATAGAAGTAAAAATGTATGAAAATATAGAAACTATAATTCCGCGAGTATCACAGATGAGTCTTAAAACAAACCAATTCAACCTTACAACAAATAGATATACTGAAAATGATATTAAAAAATTTAATATGGATAAAAGAATCAGAATTTATGCTTTTTCAGTCACTGACAAGTTTGGTGATAGTGGAATAACAGGATTATCAATAATAAAACTTATAACTGAAACTAAAACGGCAGAAATTGATACTTTTCTTATGAGCTGTAGAATTATTGGTAGGAATATAGAATATGCATTCATTAACAATATTATAACGAGAATAAAAAAAGAAAAGTTTAGTTATGTAAAAGCAAATTATATAAAAACAAATAAAAATGATCAGGTGAAAAATTTCTATGACTCTTGTTCTTTTAAAAACATTGAATCTAATAAACTAAATAAAAAATATATTTTAGATTTAAGCAAATATGAACCAAAACTAATAAACTATATCAGGATTGAAAATGCCAAATAATTTAGAAAATAGTTTGAAAGAAATAATGTCTGCAGTATTTACAGTAGATAAAAATGAATTAGATCATAATTCTTCGCCTGAAGATATTTCATCATGGGATTCACTTAAACATCTTAATCTTGTTGCTGCGATAGAGACTGAGTTAAATATAGATTTATCTGATGATGAGATTGTATGTTTGACGGATTTTCACAATATTCTTTTAATTATAGAAAAAAAATATAAAGATAAGTAAATAATTTATTCCTAAAAATTTATACTAACTTTCACTCAAGTTTATCTAATTAAGTCTATTATTGAATATTATTTTAAGTTCAAAACAATCTATGATTTCAAGTGAATGATCCTTTATTAAAATCTGAGTATTTATATAATTTAAAAAGAACATCTACTATAAAATTTTCAGATATATCTAAACCGAATATGGTATGTTTGATAGTTGCAAATGGAGGACCAACAAAACTGCTACAAAGTTATTTGGATGGACATCCACAATTATACAATATACCTTGTTATCCAATGATATATTATTACCCACATTGGGAAACATGGGAAATAAATGAATCTTCAAATTGGACTTGGGAAAAAATTATTGATTTATTTTGCAATAAACACTCATCTCTTTTGGATTCGCGAAATATAGGAGGTTTAAATGGTTTAGATCGGTTAGGTGATAATAAAAACGAACATATAGAGATCAGTGAAAAATTATTCCGCTTTTATTTAAAAGAAATGTTAAAAGAAGAGCCAATTAAAAGACGGACCTTTCTTTTAGCGGTATATTATGTTTATGCCATATGTAAGGGACAAGATTTATCTAATAAAACTACATTATTATGGCCGCATCATGTTTATGAATATCTAGATATTTACTTTTCTGACTTTCCTGACTCTATATTAATTGGTTCAATTCGAGATTCTAGACCCAAAATTTATCGTAACTATGAATTGAACACTAAAACTGATCAATATAAGCTAAATCCTACTGATCAAATGATATATCGTTCGCACATTTATTATCATGTAGTAAAAAATATGTTTTATTCCCATCACAAACTGAAAAATTATGTTAATCCATCTAGAGCTTATTTCCTTAAGCATGAAGAATTAGCGATGGACCAAAAGAAAACTATGCAGAACTTTTGCAGAATTATTCATATTGATTTCTTGAATCTTTTATTAGATAGCACATTTGATGGAAAGTTATGGTGGGGGCATAGAATTTATGATATGCCCATTTCTAATGAAAACATGAAACCTAAAGAAAGAGTCAACTTGATTTCGAAAATGGCATTGGAAAGAGTATTATTAACAGATTGGAATCAATATTCCTCATTAGAAATATTTGTAATTGAAGGAATTGCTTATGATTTTTTCACTAAGTATAATTACGATTTATTATATTATAAAAAAGATACATTTATTTACCGCTTTATATTATTCTTAATAATTTTATTACCACAAAGTTTTGAATTAAGAGATTTTATATACTATTGGTCACCTATAAATCATAAAAATTTCCTTGTGTTAGCTTTTAAAGAATGTAGAGGGATTATACCTTTAAAAGATTATTCAAAAAATGCATCCTATATTTATAAACGTAATTATAAAGACTTCAAATTGTGGGAAAAGAGTTATTCATACCGTCTTTTTGAAAAAACAAAGAATTTTAATTATGGAAGTAAATATTGGTTCATAATTGCAACGATCCAGAATTTTGGTGCAGTAATATATATATTAGGAAAATATTTTCATTTTTTAATATCAGCTTTTTTATTACCGGTCCAATATTGCAAACGTGTTTTATTGCATTTCTCAGGTTTATGGAAGAGATTATTTAACAAAACCTTTTGGGTTCAAGAATTAACTTAATAAATATTTAGATTTATTTGTTTATAACAGACTGTATTGTGATTATTATTAAGGTAAAAAATGAAAAATATTAAAATTCTATCTACTCTAGGACCAAGTTCTTTGGATAAAAAAGTAATTCGACGATTAACTGAATTAGGAGTTGATATGTTTCGTTTAAATTTATCTCATATAACCATAGATCAACTTGAAAGTAATATTAATATTATTAGAGATTATAGTAATGTTCCCATTTGTTTGGATACGGAAGGTGCTCAGGTGAGAACTGGAGTTGTAAAGGGTGGGAAAATATTTGTTAAAGAAGGAGAAATAATAGAACTCATTTCATATGAATTATCTGATAATAAAAACTTATTTTATTTTACACCACTTCATATTATGGATAGGTTAAGTTTAGGCGATTTAATTAGTATCGATTATGATTCATGCTTGATTCAGGTTATAGATAAAACTAGTTCAGGTATAAAAGTAATGGTGCTAAGTGAAGGAGAAATTCATAGTAATAAAGCAGTATCTATTCTTCAAAAAAATCCTGAGCTTGAACCTCTTACCGCAAAAGATCTTGAAGCAATTATGATTGGTAAAAAATTAAAAATTAATAATGTCGCTTTATCATTTGCTAATAGTGGTAAAGATGTAAAACTGTTGCGGGAGTTGTGTTCTAAAGATTGTTCGATTATTTCTAAAATTGAGACTACAAAAGCTATAGATAATTTGAATGAAATAATTCGATTGTCTGATGCCATTTTAATTGATCGTGGAGATTTATCAAAAGAAGAATTGATAGAAGAAATACCATTTTTACAAAAATTTATAATTAATAAAGCAAATGAAATGAATAAAGAAGTTTATGTCGCCACAAATTTATTGGAATCAATGATAAGACATAAAAGCCCTACTCGTGCTGAGGTTAACGATGTAATAAACACGTTAATTGATGGTGCAGATGGATTAGTTTTAGCTGCAGAAACAGCAATTGGTGATTATCCAATTGAAAGCGTAGGGTATATCAAAAATCTAATAAGTACATACAATATGAAGATGCATAATGAAGGTAATGTCTATAATAATATAGAAAGTACATTTATCAATTTTCCTCATGGAGGAAAATTGATACAGCAGATCAAAATTCGAGATAAATTAGAATATGAGCATGAACTTCTAGTAGATGAACAAACATTATTAGATGTTGAACAAATTGCAAATGGTGGTTATTCTCCTCTAACTGGCTTTATGGATGAAAAGAATCTGAAAAGTGTCTTAAATGAATATTATCTAACAAGCGGGGAAGTTTGGACAATGCCAGTAATTTTACAGGTTTGTAAGGGACAAATAAACAATTTTGTTATGGGAGATAGAATTGCATTATTATCTAAATATGATAATAAAATTTATGGAATATTGGAATTATCTGATGTTTATAAAATAAACTCAAAGGAAATATCATTAAAATTATTTAATACTAATGATGCTAAGCATCCAGGTGTAAATAATCTAAAGAATAAAGGAAATTATTGTTTGGGTGGTACTATTGAGTCTGTTCGAAAATTAAAAAATCCATATAAAAGATTCATTTTTACTCCAGAAGAAACACGTTTTATCTTTGATAAAAGAGGCTGGAAAAAAATTATTGGATTTCATACTCGCAATGTTATCCATAAAGCACATGAATATATACAGATTAAGGCTTTGTCAGAATCATTTGCTGATGGTTTATTTATCCATCCGCTTATAGGACCGAAGAAAAAATTAGATTTTTCTTCAAATATTATATTAAAAAGTTACCAAATGATGATCGATAATTATTACCCAAAAGGGAAAATTCTTTTGGGTGGTTTTCCATCATATCCAAGGTATGCAGCTGCACGTGAGGCTGTTTTTACTGCAATTTGTAGACAAAACTATGGCTGTAGTCATTTTATTATTGGAAGAGATCATTCAGGTGTTGGAAAATATAGTAAGTCAACAGAGGCAAAAGATCTATTTGAATTTTTGAAAAGTGGTTTAAATATTGAACCTATTTACTTTGATAAAGTATCTTATTGTAAAAAATGTAAGGACTATGTTGAAGATTGCAACCATACTAAACATGATTTTAAATCAATTAGCGCTAGTTATGTTCGTAAGGTTTTTCAAGATGGAGAGATGCCTGAAGGTTGGCTTATAAGAGAAGAAATTAGCGAAATGATTAATGCATCAATCAAAAACAAGGAAGATGTATTTTACAAATAACATCATTATATAAGGTTAGTTGAATCCTTTAAATATTTATCATTTAATTTTCAAATCGCAAATAATATATCTCCTTCTTTTTGCAATAAAATAAATAAACTTCTTACTTAATGTTTAATTGAATGTCTACTGATATAAAAATATTTTTAATAAAATTTTCAAAAATTCCTATATATCTAATTATTATACCATTTATAATCATTGTTCGAATTATACGTCCGTTAATATTTATTAGGTTTGGTAAAATACATTCTTATATAATTGGGCATTTTATTGCAGATACTGAATATTATCTAAATGAGAAAAAACTGCAAAAAATAAAGTCAATTGATTTTTTCTATTATTACTTTAAATACACTTCATTTAAAAATCCTCCAAATGAACAATGGGATCTGATGGTGCGACGAAAATTATTTATTAATCCCTTGATTAAATTATTTCATAAAGTTAATGATTTTATTCCTGGTGGTGATTTGCATAAGATAAATATGCCTCTTCAAAAAACTAAATTCAACAATTTAAAACTTGTAAGAAACAGAATCCTCAATGATGCTATTATTGATAAAGATGATTTGATACACATAAATTTTACTAATGAAGAAATTCAAAGAGGAGAAAATTTTTTAAAAGACATAGGTGTTAAATCTGAAGATAAATTTGTTTGTTTGCTTGTTAGAGATTCTGCTTATAAAGACAAATTCCAAAATTGGAGAAAAAATTGGGCATACCATAATTACAGAGATTCAGATATTGAAGACTATAAACTTATGGTATCATCATTGGTTAAAAAAGGCTATAGGGTATTTAGAATGGGTAAAGTTGTAAATAATCCACTAGATGTTTCGCACCCATTCTTTATTGATTATGCTAATTCAGATTTTCGATCTGATTTTCTTGATATTTGGTTAATGGCTAATTGTTATTTCTGCGTAACTACTGGTTGCGGAATAGATACTCTTTGTAGAAATTTTATGAGACCTATGGTTTTAGTAAATTTTTTGCCAATTAATACTATTCCTAACCTTCCTCCCTTAATTCTATCCCCAAAAACATTATTATGGGAAAGTACGGGTGAAAGATTATGTCTATCGGAGTCTATTAGACACTCTTATATCCGTACTGAACTATATAAAGATGCAGGAATATTAATAAAAAATCTTTCATCAGTTGAAATAAATGAAACAGTTTTAGAGATGGAATCAAAATTATTAGGTAATTGGAAGAAGTCTAAGTTAGACAATCAATTAAATATTCGGGCTTTAGAATTGTTATATAAAAATATTACATATCGAAAAATACGTTCTTCAATTCATTATCTAGATTCTAGTATTAGTGATACATTCTTACGTCATAATCATGAATGGTTTTTAAAATGAATAAAGTATTAAAAGTTTTTAATACTCTTATACGTCAATTTCCAAAACATTTTATTATATTGTTTTTTCTTATTGTTTTACAAACTAGTTTAAGTGTACTGAGTGTTTTATCGGTTGCACCAATAGCTGATTTCTTTTTAGGTAATTCAGGAGAAAATGCAAATATAATTACTCGTTATTTTGAGAGTGTTTTTGGTTATTTAGATCTTGAATTACATTTAATGTATCTATTTATCTTTTTCGGTGGCATTACTTTAATAAATGGCCTTTTTAATTTGATTGTTCATTATTCGATACTGAGAGTTAAATATGATGTATTAAATAACATGTTAACAAGTTCTATCGGAGAGTTTTTTCAATCTCGATTATTATTTTTCACTCAAGGTGATATGGGATTATTATTAAATACTTTTCAGCGTGAGGTTGCTAAAATTGGGGATACATTCGGTGGCATTACAAGATTTTTCGCTAATATATTTCATACATTAATTCTATTAAGTATACCTATTTATTTTTCCCCAATGCTTACAGGGTTATTCTTGATCCTTTCCTTTATCATTTCTAGTCCACTGATATTTTTAAATCGATATATTTATTCTCTAGGTAAAAAAAATACAGAAACAGCAAATATAACTTCTGGAATTTTACATGAAACGATGACAGCAGCTAAGCTAATTCTTAGTTCTGGAAGGCAGCATGCAGCTGTAAAGAGGTATTCGGATTCTATAATTAAACACTCTACAGTTAGTGTCAAATTTCAATCTATTCTCCATGCCGCTGGGATATTATATCAACCCTTGGGTATTATTGTAGTTCTTATTTTGGTTTATGTTGCGTTTATAGAAGGATTGCAGTTGAGTGAACTATCTTTGATCCTTTTTTCTATTTATAGGCTTATACCTAATATGGCAGCATTATTTAAAAGTACAGCTACAATTGGTGGTTTTGCTCCAGCCTTTGAGCAACTAGAAAAATTGCGCATTGATGCGGAAAAATTTAAAGAATATTCGGGTGGAGCAGAATTTATATCACTAAATAAATCTATTCGTTTTCAAGATGTGTCATTTAATTATCCTGGGCGAAAGATGGCGTTAAATCAAATTGATCTAAATTTTAAAAAGAATCACATGACAGCTTTGGTAGGAAAATCTGGAGCTGGTAAAACAACAGTCGTTGATTTAATTTTGGGATTATATGAAAATACTAATGGTTCTTTATTATTAGATGGAAGTGACATCAATCAGTATAATATAAATTCATTTCGTAAAAAGATTGGTTATGTACCTCAAGATCCACAACTTTTTGATGCATCAGTAAGAGAAAATTTATTATGGTCTAATCCTTATGCAACTGAGAAAGATATGTGGGAGGCATGTAAATTAGCCAATGCTAAAGACTTTGTTTCTGATCTTCCCGGTATGTTAGACACTACTCTAGGAGACAGGGGTATAAGAATTTCTGGTGGTCAGCGACAAAGGCTTGCATTAGCAAGGGCGATTATTCGCAAACCAGATATACTCATTCTTGATGAAGCTACAAGTGCTCTTGATACAGAATCTGAGAGATTAATTCACGATTCTATAGTTTACTTAAAAAATAAAATGACAATTATAATTATTGCACATCGTTTATCCACAATAAAAAATGCAAACTATATTTATGTCTTAAATGAAGGAAGTGTAGTTCAAGAAGGTTCTTTTTCAAAATTAGCAGATCAAGAAGGGCATTTTTCTAATATGATCAAATTGCAATTAATGAATAATTAGAATGATCAAAGTTTGGTAGAATGAGAAAAAAAATATTCTTAAACAAAAGTTTCTATTTTATTCTGTTAATTATCATTACAGTATTATTTACTATGCTGAAATCTATACAGTTGAAAATGCATAATACTATACCTGAAGCGATTGCTCGTCAAAGAATGCTAATTGGTATTGCAATATCAGATTTGAATTATGGTTTAAAAGGCTATATTGGTTATGATATAATAAATGATACATTAATTAAGAATGGTATAACAAATAGAACAGAAGCATTTTATAATAAAGATGTTCTAAATAAAGCAATAAATAAAACACTAGATCTTGATGTTTCATCTAATAGTAAATACCCTATTTATAGGGAAGATAAAGGGATGGTGGTTTATTACAAAATGGCATTTTTACTATTTGGATATAATGTTCAAGGATTTTTATACTTATATTATTTATTATTTCTTGTTTCTGTTCTTATTTTCATATTTACTTTTTATAATAGAATTGATTTGCTCAATATTCTGCTATTATTTGTATTAAGTCATTATTTTTTAGTATCAATAATTCCATATGCTGGCATTGAGCTGCAAACTGTTCATAATCAACGTTTCTTAGCAGTCCTAGGCTTGCTTCCTAGTATATACCTATCATTTATAATTTTTTGGAAATATAGATTAAGTGCTTTTGTAAAACTTGGCACCTTAATTCAAATTCTAATTTTGATATTTGTTTATTTTTGTAGATCTAGCATAATATATCAAATATTATTCTTACTAATATTGTTTGTTATTGGTGTTCTACGGCATTGGTTTAAAAATCCGGAATTAGGAAAGCTTATATTTATTAAAATTAATATATTTCCAATATTCATGATTTGTATAACCCTATTTTTATTACAATTACATTTAATTCTTTCTTTACATCATTCATATGATTCAACTACATCAAAACATCTATTTTGGCATGATGTTTATAAGGGTTTGAGTGTTCATCCTAAAAGTAAGATTAAACATAATATTTATGGTTATAAAGATGATTCTGTCCAACAGTTTGTTGATGATTATGCAAAAAAACATCTAGACAGAGAAAGTGTGAACTCCGAAGATGAGTCAAAATTATATGAAGCAATCGTTAAAAACAAAGTTGTAGAAATTATTAAAAATGATCCATTTTATATATTTTCCACCTTTTTTTATTATAAGATAAACAGTTTTTTTCATTATTTCACTACTACATTATTTAAAACTATTAACAATTATTCTTTCTGGATTATACTATTATTGATTACATCAACAAGTACATTAATTAATAAAGTATTTATGAATAAATGGTTTGATTATTTTAAGGTTGTTACTTTTGCAATGCCATTTTCCTTATTGCCAGCTTTAATTGCATTTCCGCATCCAAGCGTATATTCTGATACTATTTTAATGTTTACTTTTTATGTTTATTTGATTTTATCTGGTATTATTTGTTATTTATCTAATAAATATTCTATACTAAAAGTATTAAGTAAATCTTATAAAAATAATTAGCGAGGCAATTAATGATTAAATCTAACATAAATAAATATTTTAGTTCTATTTTTCATAGATATAATGAATCAAATGAATTGAATAATCTAAGAGACAAACCAATCGAACATAAAATTAAATATTATAATTCTCTAAGCTATGAAGTTATAATGAAAAAAAAGGAGAATAAATTTTATTTATATATGCCAGAACTTTCTATTGTTACCATTAATACTAATTTGGATAAGGCTTTTATAGAATTAGAGAAAAAAAGAGAAAAATATTTTACTACTCTTTTATCCTACGATTCTGATCATGAAATTAGACTTCCAAATAAAATAAAGAATAAATTTGAAATATATCAGAAAATGAAATTGTTTATTTACAAACTAATCATTATATGCTTTTTAGGTGGAATAACATTTTCATTAAGTATTGCATTAATAAGTAATAAAATTGCAGAAATCCCAGATAGATTTGACGATATTTCTATTGTAGATAATATGTGGAAATCAGTTGGAAAAGTTAAAGAAATAATTGAAGCCCCTGAAGAAATTCAAAAAGAAAGACTTGAAACATTTCATGAACTTTTGCTAATGTTAAAACCATTTGTGCAGGAATTAGAAATATTGTTTGATAAACAAGAGTCAAATAAAAATTCAGATAAATAGTGTTGAAGTAGTTGTTATAAATAAAAGTTAAAACCTTTTATAATTTTATTTACTCTTCTTGTTTTATTTAACTCATTATATAAACTTTTATAGCTTTGATTAAATTAAATAATTTATCTCGCCATAATACAAGTATTAAAAATGAGCTTGAAGAAGCTATAAATAGAGTATTTACTAGCGGATGGTATATTTTGGGATCTGAGGTAAAACTATTTGAGAGTGAATTTGCAGATTATTGTGGCGTAAGTAATTGTATTGGAGTTGGCAATGGAACTGATGCTTTAGAAATTTGTTTGCGTTCCTTGGATGTAGGACAAAATGATTCAGTTGCATGTGTTGCAAATGCTGGATATTATTCGTCTACAGCTATTTTATCTATTGGCGCTGTTCCAAAATATATAGATGTATCTTGGGAAAGTATGACAATGGATCCAAAATCTTTGGAAGAGAGAATTACTTCAGATACTAAAGCAATTATTGTAACTCATTTGTATGGTCAGATGGCTAATATGCCAAAAATCATGGCAATTGCTAATAAACAAAAGATTCCTGTTATTGAAGATTGCGCTCAAGCACATGGTGCTGTCTTAAATGGAAAAAAAGCAGGGAGCTGGGCGACCCTAGGATGTTTCAGCTTTTACCCTACAAAAAATTTAGGTGCGCTTGGTGATGGAGGTGCCATTACAACATCAGATGAAAAGCTTACAAAAAAAATTATGCAGTTAAGACAATATGGTTGGGATAAAAAATACCAACTAAATATTTCAGGTGGCAGAAATAGCAGGTTGGATGAAATTCAGGCTGCTGTATTGAGAGTTAAACTTAAATATTTAGATAATTGGAATAATATTCGCAGAAAGATTGCTTCAAGTTATTCAAAAAAACTAAATAGCTCTGATTTACTTCTACAAAAGAATTTTGGTAAGGATTATGTTGCACATCTATATATTATTAGATCCAATAATAGAAAAAAATGGATGAAGATATTAAATGATGCAAAAATCGCTTCAGATATACATTATCCAATACCTGATTATAAACAAAATAACCTAATAAACTATTTTAATAATATATCATTAAATAATACTGAAAAATGTTGTAAACAGGTATTTTCAATACCCTGTTATCCTGAAATATCTGAGCTAGAATTTAGTAAAATTATAAAAACCTTGATTGAACTAAGAAATAAAAACTAAAATGAAAATTTGTATTGCTGGAAAAAATTCTATTGCTGTTAATGCAGTTGATCATTTAATTAATTTAATTGATAAAGGGGATCATGAAATAGTTGTTTTACCTAATAATGATGATTTAGGCTATGATGATTGGCAACCATCATTATCAAAATATGCATCCAATAATGATTTAAATATTGTTGATATTAACGAACTTTATTATTTAAATGATTTAATTTTTATTTCACTAGAATATAATAGGATAATTGATCCTAATAAGTTCCAAACTGAAAAACTATTTAATATTCATTTTTCGTATTTACCAAGCTATAAAGGTATGTATACAAGTATACATCCTATTATTAATGGTGAAAAGAAAAGTGGTGTTACATTACATCTTATTGATTCTGGTATTGATACTGGAGAAATTATAGATTGTATCCAATTTCCATTAGAGATTGATGACACTGCAAGAGATTTATATTTTAAATATTTAGACTATGGTTTTAAAATATTTAAAAATAATATTATTTCAATAATTAATAATACTTATAACTCTACTTCACAAAGTAATCTATATGCATCTTATTATTCTAAAAAATCAATTGATTTTAATAATATTAAAATTGACCTAAATAAAACGGCATATGAAATTCATAATCAAATACGAGCTTATAATTTTAAAGAATACCAATTACCTAAAATTATGAATAAATTTATTTCAAAATCTGTTTTAACTAATGAAAAAAAAGAATATGAAAAAATAGTAGAATTTGATGATAGATTTGAAATTGTGGGGATTGATAAATATGTTGTGCAGACATATAAAGCAAAACAAAGTATTTAATGAATGATGAATGATTTTATTACATTGATGATCTTATCTTATTATAGTGAAAATAGAATCACTAAAAACTACAATCTAATTAAAGAGAGATTAGAAAAAGAAAAAATTTCGTTCGAGTTAATAATTATTGATGATGGATCAAATGATAACTCATATGAAGAAGCATTAAATATTGAAAAAATTGATAATAGGGTAAAAGCGTATCAGTTAAGTAAGAATTATACTAGTCATTATTCTATTTTTGCAGGGTTTTCAGTTGCAAAAGGAAGTTGTGCAGTCGCAATACCTGATGATTTTCAAGTTCCTTTGGACACTGTTGTCGAAATGTATCGTCATTGGGAAAGAGGTTATAAAATCGTTGTACCTTATCGAGATCTAAGAGAAGATCCATTAATAAACCGTATTTTTTCAAATATTTATTATAGCATTATGAATACTTTATCTGAAGTAAAATTTCCCAAGGGTGGTGCAGATGTTTTTCTTGCTGATAGAGAAGTAATTGATATTTTTAACAAAAATATTCATCCAAAAAATACATCAACGATAGTTGAGGCACTTCGATTAGGATTCGATCCACTATTTATCCCTATGCATCGAGCAAAGGGCGTTAATATAAAATCTCGCTGGTCATTTAAGAAAAAATTTAGGCTTGCGAAGGATACTTTCTTATCATCATCATCATTTCCTATAAAATTGATTTCTGTTTTGGGTATTGGAACATTTTTCTTTTCTATTTTCGTAATTGTTTTTTATATATATGCTAAGTTGATTGGCTATGTGAAAATACCAGGATGGACTTTACTTGTTATTTTTATATCATTTTTTAGTGGTCTAATATTACTGAGTCTGGGAATAATTGCTGAATATATATGGCGGATCTTTGATGAAGTTAAAGGAAGGCCAGGTTTTATAATTAAAAAAAAAGATAATATTGAGTAGTTCAAGTCTTATTAATACTTGTAAAGTTTTGTCTCTACCAAAGATAGAAGATCCCCGGGGGAATTTGACATTTATTGAAAATAATAAGCACATACCATTTGAAATTAAAAGGATATTTTATATTTATGATGTTCCTACAGCTGAAAGTCGCGGAGCACATGCACATAAATCTCTTCATCAGTTCCTAGTTTGTCTTTCAGGAAGTTTTGATGTCACAATTGATGATGGAAAGAATAAGAAAAGAATCCATCTTAATAGACCATGGAAAGGCCTGTATATTCCACCAAAAATATGGGCAGCAGAAGAAAATTTTGATCCTGGGACAGTATGTTTAGTTTTATGTTCAAATATATATATTGAGAATGATTATATAAGGGATTATAAAGAATTCTTAAAACATATTTAATGAATAATTGTTTTTAAGGTAAAATATACAATGATGAAAAAAATTAATATTATTGCTGAGATAGGATGGAACCATATGGGAGATATGGATCTTGCTGCAAAAATGATTAATAAGGCTGCTAAAAATGGTGTTGATATTTGCAAGTTTCAAACTTGGTCTGTGGATAAGCTAAAACCAGGCGTATGGGATAAAGATGGTCGTAGAGAAATTTATAAGAAAGCTCAATTATCAAAAGAAGATCACTCTTATTTGAAAACTATTTGTGAAAATAATTCTGTAGAATTTCTCACCTCAGTTTTTAATATTAATGATCTTGTTTTCTTAAGTGAGTTAAATATGGAAATGATCAAGATTCCAAGTCATGAGGTTCATAATCTGGAATTAATAAAGGCTTCTGTTGATTTATTTGATATTATTCTAATATCTACTGGTGCTGCGAAGTGGTTGGAAGTAGAAAAAATAATAGAAGCTGTAGATCCTGAAAAGCTCGTTTTTATGCATTGCGTATCGACTTATCCTTGTCCTCCAGAAAATATTAATCTTCCTAGAATGCAGAAACTAAAAGATTATACATCTGCTGTTGGTTACAGCGGACATTTTACTGGGATAGATGATGCTATCAGTGCAATTTGTCATGGTGCGACCTTCATTGAAAAACATTTTACTATCGATCAAGATTTGCCAGGAAGAGATAATAAATTTGCTATTTTACCTAAGCAAATGAGATCACTTACCGATTTTAGAGATAAGTATGAAAAAATGAATATTGATTTAGGGTTAGACTTACAGGAATGTGAATTAGATACTTATGAAAATTATAGGGGTCGATGGAGTAAAAATGGCTAAATCACGGATTCCTTTAATATCAATTATAATTCGCACCTATAATGAAGAGAAATGGATTGGTAGATGCCTTAGAGGAATATTCAGCCAAAAAGTGGATGCAAAGATTGAAGTAATTTTGGTTGATAATGAAAGTACTGACCATACAGTGCAAGTGGCAAAACGGTTTCCAATTAGTCAATGTATTACAATTAATAAATTTTTTCCAGGATTAGCGTTAAATAATGGTATACGTGAATCAAAAGGCGATTATATTGTTTGTATATCTGCTCATTGTGTACCTGAAAATGATCAATGGCTAACTAAATTACTGGATAATCTTAAAGATAATTCAGATATCGCAGGTGTATACGGTAGACAACTTCCTTTTAGTTTCACAGATCCAATAGATAAGCGTGATTTATTGATTGTCTTCGGATTAGATAAGCGTATACAGCAAAATGATTATTTTTTTCATAATGCTAATAGTATGATACCAAGAAAAGTATGGGACAAGTATCCATTTGATGAAGAAGTTAGTAATATTGAAGATAGAGTTTGGGGGAAGCAAGTAACAGAAGCTGGTTATAAAATTATTTATGAACCAAAAGCTGCAGTATATCATCATCATGGATTGCATCAAGGAAATGAAAAATCGAGAGCTAGAGGTGTCGTTTCAATTCTTGAACATGTTGATGAAGGCATATTGAATTCATTTCCACATTCGATGAAACCTGAAATGATTAATATTGCAGCAGTTATCCCTATAATAGGAGATATTTATAAAGACAAGGACCAATTACATCAATTTCAAAAAACGATAAATGAATTAAAAGAATCAAAATTAATTGAATCGATTTACTGTGTTTCAGATAATAATGAAGCTGCAGATTCCTTTGATATTAAATGGTTAGATAGAAAGTTAATATTGAAAGCTAATTCATTGCCGTTAGATCAATTATTAAAGAAAACTTTAGATTTGATAGAAAGTAAAGGTGAATGTCCAGATAGTATATTGTATGTAAATCATGATTATGTTAACCGTCCAAAAGGTATTTTTGATGAACTTATTAAAGATGCTCAGCTTAAAGGATGTGATACAGTATTTCCGGGTTTAATAGATTATGGTCATTATTGGTATTTTAATGATGAAAATAAATTTAAACAAACCGATTCATCATTAGAATCACGTAGAAAACGAGATCCACTTTATAAAGCGTTATATGGACTAGGATGTTTGACATCTTCATGGGTTCTGCGTTCGGGAAAAATGATAGGAGGAAAAGTAGGTATTCTTCCATTTTCTGATATCAAGTATTCTACACGATTAAAATAAGATTCATTTGAAAATAATCGATATAATTGGATATTCATTATCTTCACCTTATGGTGATGGAAATGTTTATGGACAACCTTTAGGTGTGAAGAGTGTTGGTATTGTTGAAGTGCATACTGATAATGAATACATTGGTATTGGGGAAACCTATTCTGGTGTTTATGTACCTGAATTAATAAATCCGATTGTAGAATATCTTAAATCTTTTATCATTGGTGCTGATCCTGATAACATTAGTGAAATTAATCATCTTCTTGAAATTCCATTTATATCTGGTAATGGATTAGTGCGTAGTATAATTAGTGCTATAGATATAGCTCTGTGGGATATAAAAGGACAATCATTAAATAAACCTATCGCTAAAATATTAAATAGTCAGATAAGAGAATCAGTAAGTGTCTATGCTAGTGGAGGTTCAGTTACGATGAATAGTGATGAAATTTGCAATGATATAGAAAGAACACTAACCAAAGGTTATAACGCATATAAGATGCGGGTAGGACTTCAATCTTGGAAGAAAGATATTGAGCGAGTTTCAACAGCCAGAAATACGATTGGAGAAAATAATCAATTAATGATTGATGCAATTATGGGAACGTTACCAAATACTTGGGGCCTTGATAGAGCAAAAAAATGCATTAAAGATCTGTCCGTGTTCAATCTTACTTGGCTAGAGGAGCCATTACCTCCTGAAAATTTTTCTGGTTATCAAAAACTAAATAAAGACTCACCCATTCCAATTGCTATGGGTGAGTCTTTAACTGCTACAAATGAATTTGAAGCATATATTTCTGGCAATTGCGTTGGTTATATCCAACCTGACGTAACACATTGTGGTGGATTTTCTAGAACTATAAAAGTCATAAATATTGCAAAAAAATACAATATCCCTGTTGCGTTACATGTCTGGGGAAGTGCTATTTCTATAATGTCTAATTTGCATATTGCATTGGCAATGCCTGAAGTAATCTGGCTTGAAATTCCCCAGGTTAGACTCAATCTTCTTTTCGATCAACTATCAGAGAATATAAATATTGAGAATGGTTCTATATTTTTAATTGATAAACCTGGACTAGGAATAAGTATTAATAAAGAAGAAAAAAATAGATACCCTTTTATTCCAGGGAGCGGATATAAAGTTCCTTTAAAATAAAATGAATCAAGTTGGAAAACTCTTAATAGGATGCGATCTTTTTTTGGATCTCAAAATGTATCATATACCAGATTATTTTATAAAATTAATGAAAAATAAATATGAAAATGTCGATTTAGTAGAAATCAATACCGTCAATTCTGAAAGTATTGATTATTCTACAATTGATATTTATTGGGGAAATAGAATAACAAAAAATTTAATTGATGAACTAACATCACTAAAATGGATACATTTTGGTTCTGTTGGAGTAAATGCTAAAATAAAGAATAAAGTTATAAATAGAAATATTCGAGTATCCAATAGTAGTGGAATTATGACAGATGCAGTTGTTTCTAGTGGATTAGCATTTATTTTTGCATTTGCTAGAGGATTACATAACGTATGGAATCTCAAGGATAGTAATAAGTTTAATAGAAAATCTTATGATCAATTTTTTGAAAATACACATGATGTTTTTGGGCAGTCTATACTTATTGTAGGGTTTGGTGATATTGGAAAGAAACTTGCTTTAGCATGCAATTCTTTAGGAATGAAAGTTAGTATTATAAGAAAAAATTATGATAATAAGCCCAAGTGGGTCAAAGCGTCTTATCCAATTAAAGAACTTAATGAAGCAGTAGAGGATATTGACTATATTGTTAATATTCTTCCATTAAATGATCAAACTAAGGGTGTTTTCACAAAAAATATTTTCACAAAAATGAAAGATGAATCAATATTTATCAATATTGGTCGTGGAGATACTGTTATTGAATCTGATTTAATCGATTCGTTAAAGAATAATATTATAGGTGGCGCGGGGTTAGATGTTTTTTCTTCTGAAAGTTATGTAGATCCTTCAACGCCTCTTATGCCAGATTCTCCACTATTTTCGTTGCGAAATGTTATTTTAACACCTCATATTGGAGGATTAACTAATAGTTACTGGAAAAAGCAATGTAATTTATTTTTAGATAACTTAAAGCAGTTCATATCCGGTAAAGAATTAATTAATGAAATTTTCACTAATAATATAGTTTCTGATTGAAAAGACATAATTCAAATAATATTTTAGGTATAATACCAGCCCGAGGAGGATCAAAGGGCGTTCCCAAAAAGAACATACGTAAGATAAATGGTAAACCTCTGATTTACTACACAATCGCAGAATCACAAAAATCAAAATTGTTAACTGACTTTGTTGTTTCAACAGAAAGTAAAGAAATTGCGGAATATTGCAAATCAATTGGGCATGAAATTCCTTTTATGCGTCCATTAGCTCTTTCTGAAGATCATGTAGAATCTTATCCTGTTATATATCATGCTCTTAAAGAAATGGAAAAAATAAAAAAAATTTATTATGATATCATAGTTATGTTACAACCTACTACTCCATTAAGAATATTTTCTGATATTGATAATGCATTAGCAATGCTTTTGGAATCAGATGCAGAATCAATTGTTAGTATTGTTAATGTAGGTGGCTATCATCCTTTAAGAATGAAACAAATTAGTGATAATAATATTTTAGTTAATTATGTAGAACAGAAGTTTGAGAATATGCAGCCTAGACAGAGTTTGCCACCTGTTTTTATAAGGAATGGGGCTATTTATGCATCTAAAAGAAATATTATAATTAATAAAATGATAGTTGGACGTAGTTGTTTGGCCTATGAAATGCCATATGAGAGATCAGTTAATATTGATACTGAAATAGATTTTAATTTGGCTGAATTAATGATGAAAAAATAAATGTATGTTTTTCTATCGAACCTTAAAAAGAATAGAAAATAAAATTATGTTTTTGATTGATTTGTCATCCTTTGAATTTTGGAGAAATATATTGTCATTTTCAATGCCGACACAGAAGAAAATAAAATTTGATTTTCAAATAATTGATTTATTAATAAAAAATCATCAAAAAGAAAAGATTTTACTTATAGGTAATGCTAAAACATCAAAAACATTAGGCAATGAAGTTAATTCTTTTGATGGAGATATTATAAGATTCAATCGCTTTCAGGATGGTTATGATGATTATTTGGGGTCTAAAACAACGCACTGGTTCCTTTCTAATGGCCTGACTTTTGATGAACGAAACTATGTTTATAATAATTTGGATAGAATAAAACAAACCAATCCAGATTTAATTAATTATCTTATGACAACATATAATTCGAATACAGAATATCATGAAAAGAAAAAAGTTTTAAGTAAAGACAGAATAATTGATATAATTGATACTCGTCCATTAATTAGAATTCTAATTAATTTAACAAATCAATTTATCAGTAGTAATGGTCATATAATTAATCTAAGGGATCCTATGCTTGTAAATTATGGTTATTTTAAACCATCTACAGGTTTTCTAAGTATTATTTATGCATTGAATAATTACAAACAAATTTTTATACACAATTTTGACTTTTTTCGCTCAGATCATTATTGGATAAAAAAGGAAAATTATGGTATGAATGAAGTTGATGGTAAGTATTATAAGGGTGTTGATTCCGATAAGGTTCAAGGAAATCATGAATTCATTTTTGAAGAGAATGTAATAAAGGAATTGATTAATAATAAATTTATTAGATGGTTATCTTAATAAAGGCAGCAATATGAATCTGAAGGATATTAAACTCATAGTTTATGATTTTGATGGAGTAATGACAGATAATAAGGTTTATTTAGATCAAAATAGCAATGAAATGGTTAGAGTAAATCGATCTGATGGTTTAGCAATAGCAATAATTAAAGAAATGGGAATTAAACAAATAATTATATCTACTGAAGAAAATCCAGTTGTAAGTGTTAGAGCTAAAAAACTAAAAATTAAATGTTTCCACAATATTGATAATAAGAAAAATGAACTGAAACGATATTGTAGTAACAATAATATTGATTTATCTGAAGTTGTTTATGCAGGAAATGATGTTAATGATTTAGAAGCAATGCAAATATGTGGTTGCACCTTTTGTCCTGCAGATGCACATATGAATATAAAGAAAATTTCAGATTATGTTCTTAAATCAAATGGTGGCGATGGAGTGATAAGAGAAATGTTGGATTTCATTAAAAAATAAATGTTAGGAGAAAAAAATGTCTATTTTTATAATTGCTGAAATTGGGATTAACCATAATGGAGATCTTGAAATCGCAAAAAAACTTATTGATGTTGCTGCAGATGCAGGCGCTAATGCAGTAAAATTTCAAAAAAGAGAAATTGATTTAGTATATTCAAAATCAATGCTTGATAGTCCTCGTGAGAGTCCATGGGGGACAACTCAAAGAGAACAAAAAAAAGGACTTGAGTTTGGAGCAGATGATTATAAAAAAATTGACAAATATTGTAGAGAAAAAGATATTGAGTGGTTTGCCTCAGCCTGGGATATAAATAGTCAAAATTTCTTAAATCAGTTTGATCTTAAATATAATAAAATAGCTTCAGCTATGATTGTTTACGAAGAACTTTTGCAAAAAGTAGCATCTGAGGGTAAGCATACATTTATTTCTACTGGTTTGAGTAGCTTAACTGATATTGATAGAGCTGTGCAGATTTTTAGGGATTCGAATTGTCCTTTTGAATTAATGCATTGTGTTTCAACCTATCCAATGCGCGATGAAGATGCTAATCTAAAAATGATAGAAACATTACGTGAGAGATATAATTGTAAAATAGGTTATAGTGGGCACGAAGTTGGTCTTGCAGTATCATATGCAGCAGCAGCATTAGGAATTACTTCTCTTGAACGACATATTACACTAGATCGAGCAATGTACGGATCAGATCAGTCTGCCTCAATTGAGCCTGCGGGTTTTAAAATGTTAGTAGGCGCTATTCGGAAGATTGAACAAGCATTAGGAGATGGAGAAAAACGTATTTTAGAAGCAGAAATTCCTATTGCTCAAAAATTACGTGAACATTTTAAATGGGAATCCAGCAAAAAATAAAAAACCCTATTGGAGTTATGCAAGGGCGCTTATTGCCAAAGTATAATGGACGTTACCAAGCACATCCTGTAGATTATTGGGAAGATGAATTTCCCATTGCGTTTGAATTAGGTCTAGATTGTATAGAATTTATTCTTGATTTTAATGACTTTCAAAATAATCCATTAATGACAATCGATGGTAAAAAAAAGATTCAAAAAATAACAAAACAAACAGGAATTGCTGTGCATTCAGTTTGCGCAGATTATTTAATGTATCTCCCATTGCATTCTGAAAATGAGCATGATGCTTCTTTAAGCCTAGAAATAGTTAAATCATTGATTATAACGGCTGCAGAATTAGATATAAGTGATATAGTAATACCTTGTGTTGATAATGCAAGTATTAAAAACATAAAGCTAAGGGATAGATTTATAGAGGTTCTATCTTCTGTTTTAAAAATAGCTGAAGAAAATAATGTAAACCTTGCTCTAGAAACAGATTTAAATCCTTATCAATTAATAAAATTAATTGAAGAATTTGATTCAACCAGTATTAAAGTAAATTATGATATAGGCAATAGTGCGTCATTAGGATACAATCATCTTGATGAAATAAAATCATATGGTTCTCTTATAAGTGATGTACATATAAAAGATCGTAAGTTAGGTGGTGGTTCTGTAGTGCTTGGTCAAGGTAATGCTGATATACCTGGTTGCATTAATACTTTTAGAAGTATTAATTATAAAGGAATTTATATATTACAAATATATAGAGATGATGAAGGAATATCTATTTTTAAAAAACAATTAAGTTGGCTTAAAAAAAATGTTCCATCTTTATGGCAAAAGAATTAGCAGTAATAATCCCAGCAAGATCTGGATCTAAAGGATTATCAGATAAAAACATAAAGCTTTTGGCAGGGCATCCTCTTCTGTCTTATAGTATTGCAGCAGCTAAACTTTCTAACATTAACCCTATATTAGTTTCAACTGATTCAGATGAATATGCTGATATCGCGAAATATTATGGAGCAAGCGTTCCATTTATAAGACCAAAAGAGATATCAGCAGATAAATCAACTGATTTTGAATTTATGAAACATGCTATGGAATGGTATAAAAAACATCATAGTAAATTACCAAATTATTGGTTACATCTTCGTCCAACAACTCCACTAAGAGATCCACATATAATTAATAAAGCAATAGAATTGATTACAAAAAATCCTTTAGCTACCTCACTGCGGTCGGGCCATGAAGTTCCAGAATCTCCATTTAAATGGTTTATGAAAGATAAAGATGGTTTTTTTAAAGGTCTTCAAAACAATCTTACTCCAGAATTAGTTAATGAGCCGCGTCAGAAATTTCCTAAGATGTATAATCCCGATGGATATATTGATATTGTCAAATCATCTCATGTGCTTTATAATAATACACTTCATGGAGATAAAATGTTAGTTTTTGTAACGCCAAGATGTACTGAAGTTGATACAAAAGAAGATTTTGATTATTTAGAATATGAAATTAGAAAGCAGAAATCACCATTATTAAACTGGTTAGAAAAAAAGGTATCATAATATGTCTGGATTAGGTTTCTCTCACAAATCTCAGTTGGTTCCATTAGTCAATACAAAGCACAGAATCATTAAAACCCCAATTCCTGTTCCAGAAAGTATTTCATATTTAAATAAATTATATAATTCTGAATCACATTCAATGCATGGACAGCTTCCTATGGTTTGGGATAGAGCAGATGGGTTTCAAGTCTTTGATCCGTGGGGAAATAAATGGCTTGATTTTTCAAGTACAATTTTCGTTACGAATGCTGGTCATGGAAATAAAAGGATTACAAATGCTTTGAATAAGGTTATCAATAAATCATTATTACATACATATACTTTTAGTTCGAAAGAACGTATTGATTATATAGATTATTTAATAAAAAATACTCCAAAACAATTTGAAAAGGCTTTTTTACTTTCTGCAGGCACAGAAGCAACTGAATGCGCACTAAAACTTATGCGACTTAATGGACAAAAGAATGATAAGCGATTAGGAGGAATAATTTGTTTTGAAGGTAATTGGCATGGAAGAACAATGGGTGCCCAAATGATGAGTGGCAATATAGCTCAGAAGGATTGGATTGGATATCATGATCCAAATATACATCACCTTCCTTTTCCTTATCCTTGGAAAAAGGAAGCTATAAGAGATCCACGTAAGTTTTTTACAGATAATTTAAATAGTCTTTTAGATGAGAAAAATTTAGATCCAAAAAAGGACATATGTGGAATAATGATGGAAACTTTTCAAGGATGGGGTGCAGTCTTTTACCCACCAGAATTTGTTCAAGAAGTGCAATCTTTTGCACGTGAGATTAATGCCGTATTGGCATTTGATGAGATGCAGTCTGGTTTTGGACGTACTGGAGAACTATTTGGTTATATGCATTATGGTGTAGAGCCTGATCTGATTTGTTGTGGAAAAGGTGCAAGTTCAAGCTTACCCCTATCAATAGTTTTGGGTAGTGTTAATTTAATGGATATTCCTGAAATTGGTTCTATGAGCTCTACGCATTCGGCAAATCCAATGGTATGTGCTGCTGGAAAGGCAAATTTAGAAGCTATTCTTAAAGATGGATTATTAAAAAACTCTAAGTTGCTTGGTAAAACTTTTCATGACGAGTTAAATAAAATGCAACACTATTTTCCTAAACATCTTTCTTATATTCAAGGAAAGGGATTGATTTCTGCTTTGATCTTCTATGATAGAGATGGAAACCCTCTAAACAATCTTTGTGACCGCGTAGTTGAGTTTTGCTTTCAACGTGGACTTCTAGTAGTGCATACAGGAAGAGAATCTATTAAACTAGCGCCACCTTTAACAATGAATGAAGAAGCTCTAAAAGAAGGGATTGATGTTATACGTAGTAGTATAGCTGATGCGATCAATGAAATATGTTAAATAATATTAGGCATACTGGAATTGTAGTTAGAGATCTTAATAAATTAATTTCATTTTATGAAGGTCTTGGCTTCTCAATAGATAATAGACAGATAGAAAAGGGACTATATATAGATAAAATAGTTGGTTTAGATAATGTTTCCATAGAGACAGTTAAACTAAAATCGCCATGTGGTGGTTTAATAGAACTATTAAACTATATTTCGCATCCTGATAAAAAAAAGATTATAAAACAACCATCTAATAAGCTAGGTTGCTCACATATTGCTATATCTGTAAAAAATTTAGATAAAGCAGTAATATTTGTTCAAAATAATGGCGGATCAATCGTGAACAATCCTGTGAGTTCACCGAATGGTACAGTTCGTGTTGTATATTGTCATGATCCTGAAGGAGTGCTCATGGAATTAGTAGAGGAAATTTAATGTCAGACTATATTAATGTAATTTACAGCACTGATAAGATCCCTAAAACAGATTACCCATATAGGTTATCATCATATTTATTTAATAATTATAAACTTCAAAAAGGGCAAAAGATACTAGAACCAGGATGTGGAAGAGGTGAATTCTTAAATGGTTTTCGAAAACTGGGTATGGAAGTATATGGATGTGATATATCTCCTCAGGCAGGTGAAGAATTAAATAATATTGAAGTCAAACAAACAGATATTGAAAATGACCCATTACCATATGATGATAATTTTTTTGATGTAGTTTTTAGTAAATCATTATTGGAACATCTTATTCATCCTGACCATTATCTACTAGAAGTAAATAGAATTCTTAAGCCGGGGGGGAAAGTTCTTACACTTGTTCCTGATTGGGAATCGAATTATAAAATATACTTTGATGATTTTACTCATAGGACACCTTTTACAAAGGTTTCTCTAAATGATATTTATCTTATGTGCGATTACGTGAACGTTGAAATAATTAAATTTAGACAATTACCTATAGTATGGAAATTACCATTTCTTAATTATTTTTGTGCTTTCATCTCACCATTTATCCCTGTTAGAACAACTAATAAATTTTTACGATGGTCAAGAGAGCTAATGCTAATAGGATATGCTAATAAAGGAAAATGAATTTAGAATTAAATAATAAATGTTTTTTAGTAACTGGTTCTAGTCGAGGTATTGGAAAATCTATTGCTAAACGATTATTAAGAGAAGGTGCTAGAGTAGCGATTGTATCTAGGGGAGAGGAAGACCTCCATTTAACTGGTGAAGAACTTAAGAAAGAATTTTCTGCTGATAATGTTCAAATGTTTTTATCAGATTGCACATCATATGAAGCTCTTATAAAATTAAAAAAAGATATTATTCATGTATGGGGTGGAATTGATGGCGTTGTTGCTAACGTTGGAGATGGACGTAGTGTTAGTGAAGCTATACCGGATGTTGACCAATGGAATCGTACATGGAAAACCAATTTTGAATCATCTTATCTTACAGCAAGCGTTTTCTTAGAATTATTAAAAGAATCAAAAGGTAGCATATTATTTATTTCATCAATTGCTGGAGTTGAATCCATAGGTGCGCCAGTAGATTATTCGATAGCAAAATCTGCAGTAAATTCATTTGCAAAAAATCTTTCAAAAAAAATAGCTCCAGATATTAGGGTTAATGTGATTGCGCCAGGAAATATATTTTTTAAGGGCGGTTCGTGGGATCAAAAATTATTAAAAAATAGTAAAAAGATTGATAAAATGCTTAAGGAAAATGTGCCAATGCAGCGATTTGGAAAGCCAGAAGAAATAGCAGATATTGCTGCTTTTTTGTGTTCTAATCGTTCATCATTTATAACAGGTACTATAATTAGAGTTGATGGTGGTCAAACAACTTCTTTCTAATTTAAACTCAATATTTTCGTAATTACTTTTCTTATTTATAAATAATTTTAAATCATATTAACTATTTATTAATTCAATGAGTCATTTTTTAGTAACAACACCATTAAAAGAGACCTGGCCAACTGATAATAGCAAAATACTATTTTTAGGTGAATGGTGTCTATTGTATTACGAAAAAAAATCATTGTCTTCTGTGAATGGACATGTTTTGGATTATCATTGGGATGATAGAAATAAATTATATAATGATTATAAATATATACAAAAAATTTATGAACAACTCTTAATCTTATTATCTTATCAGTTAAATACTATTCATAATGTTGATCATTCAGTACGTTATTGGAGAATATTAGTTGGACCATGGCTCGGATATTTTCTACAAATTCTGTTTGATAGATGGTCTTCTCTAACTCAAGCAATGAATTCGTATGAGATTGATAACACAATAATTCTAGATTATGAATCTGAGCATTTTATTCCAAAAGGAATGGATGACTTCCATGAATATTATATAAGCGATGAATGGAATCATTTTGTTTATGGAGAAATATTGAAGATGGCAGGAGAAGTTTCATTATCTTATCAAAATCCAGAACAAGTGCAAATAGAAAATAAAATTAATAATACAAATCATAATTTTTCATTAAAAAAAATATTAAAATCAGTTTTAAATAATCTTTCTTACTTAAATAGAGACAATGATTACTTTTTCATTTCTACTCAACTACCAAAGTTATTACAATTGAAACTTGAATTAAAACTTAATCAATTTCCAATAATAAGGTTCTCTAGACAAGTTCCGAATAAAAAACCTGATTTAAAGAAGCGCAGTTGGGAATTAAATCCGACAAATGATTCAGATTTTGTAAGAATTTCTACAAAGTTAATTAGCAAATTTTTACCTACAGTTTATCTTGAAGGATATAAGTCACTCATAGAGATCGTGCAAAATTTAACTTGGCCAAAACGACCTAAAGCAATTTGGACTTCAGATTCGCATTATGATGATGATGTTTTTAAAGCTTGGTCTGCAAATAAAATAGAACATGGTTCAAAATTAATTATCGGACAGCATGGAGGTCACTTTGGAATTGGTCGTTGGTATTTTTTGGAAGAACATGAAATCTCTATTTCTGATAAGTATTTTAGTTGGGGATGGACAGATAATTCTATTCCTAAAGTTATTCCAGTCGGACAATTGAAAAATAAAAAACCATTAACTTTTGATTATTCAAATCAAAAAAAGTTGCTTATGGTATGTCTAAGTATGCCTCGATATAGTTACCATATGTATAGTGTCATTGTTGCAAGTCAATATTTGGACTATTTAAATCAACAATTCTTATTTGTTAAATCACTTAAAAAATCAATACAGAATAAGTTAATTATTAGATTATATAATAAGGATTATGGCTGGGAACAGGAGAATCGTTGGAAAGATAAGTTTCCAAATATCCAATTAGATAATGGTAAAAAGAATATGGAATCACTTATTATTGGTTCACGCCTTTATGTGTCAACATATAATGCAACAACATATTTGGAATCATTAACAATGAATATACCAACTATAATTTTTTGGAATCATAATCATTGGGAAATTCGTGAATCGGCAAAACCATATTTTGAAAAGATGAAAAAAGTTGGAATATTTCATGATAATCCTGTATCAGCTGCTAGGCAAATTAACTCTGTATGGGATGATGTGGATAAATGGTGGTCTAGCAACGAAGTTTCTGAAGTAGTAAAAATATTTTGTAATAGATTTTCTAAAATATATAAAAATCCTTTAAAAAAGATCATTAAAGAAATAAAAAATTAATTATTTATTTATATCAATGAGATACAATTATTTTTATGAAAATGAATAATAAAAATATAATTCTATCAATAATTATTCCTCTCTACAATGATGAAATTTATATTTTAGATTGTATAAAGTCAGTTATTATTAATAAAAGTAATAATTTTGAGATATTAATATCTGATGATGTTTCTACAGATTCTAGCTTGAATATAATCAAGTCAATTAAAGATCCTAGAATAAGAATTATTTCTACTCCTAAAGCATTTGGTGCGGCAAAAAATTGGTCATATGCATTAAATGCTGCTAAAGGTAAATATGTTTATTTTCTAGCTGGTGATGATTATTTATCGAAAGGAATATTGGATAAAATTATTCCTAATTTTGATGGAAAATCTCATTATATAGCTCCTATGAGTTGCTTTAATGATAAGGATGGAAAGATATTTGAGGAACAGGCTACTATAGAAAAGTTCCATAATATGTTTGATGGGAATGAAAAATTATCTTACCAATTAATGAAATGGATTAATCATGATGAATTAGTCCTCTCATTTTTTGTTAGAAAGAAAATGTTAATTATATTTAATATGCTACCTTATAGTTCTAATTCTATTTTTTGGTATTGGGTCTTTGTCGCTTTTTATAATACGAATGTGAAAAATTTAACTGATACAGTTCTTTTCAAAAGGTATAATCATATACATAAGAGAGAATATTGGACATCAATCCGATCACAAAATAGTTTATTAGTTTATCTTAAACGATCCTATATTTTTAGATCGTTGTGTGATATATACAATATTATAATTATTTCAAAATATTTTAATTCACTAAAATTATTTTTTCATCTATTATTTTTACCAAGAAAAACTTCCGATCATAGTGGTGGTTTATTGGGTTTTTTCAAGAATTCAAAAAAACATTATTACGAACCTGGTTTAATATTAATTTTTTTATTTTCTATACCGATTTCAATTATTCGATTTATAAATAAAATAACTAATGAATAATTCAAAAATAGTCGTTTATACGGCAATTAAAGGCAATATAGACCCAATCAGAGATGACATAATATGTTTTAATAAATACAACAAATTTAAATCTGATGTGATGAATGCAAAAATTTATAAAATATTACCACATTTATTTATGGATTGTGAATATAGTATATGGGTTGATGGCAATATTTTCTTAAATAAACAATCAGAAGAATTTGTTAAAATGTTAAATGGGAAAGAGATTGCAGTTATAAAGCACCCAACAAATAAGTGTATTTATCAAGAGGCAGAAATAGTTATAAATTCTAAATTAGATGATAGTGAAATAGTTACAAACCAAATTAGCAGATACAAAGATAATGGTTATAAATCTATGCAAGGAATGGGAATGTGTGGATTAATAATAAGGAAACATACGGATAAAATTGCAAGGTTAAATGAAAAATGGTGGTCTGAAATATGTTTTGGATCTAAACGAGATCAAATTAGTTTTCCTTACGTATTTAGTAATGAAGTAGAATATATTGATTGGCCAGGATCATATAATAATAATTTATTTTCAAGAGATAAACATGTAGTTCCTTTTTACATACAATTTAAAAATATTATTAAGGTTTTTATTAAAAATTTGATAAAAAAATTATGAAAAAAAGAATTATAAGTTTTTTAGAATATTATCCCAGATTATACAACTTGTTTAAAGGAACAAAAAAAAATTGCCATGGATTTTATTTACAACCGTAAACAACCTGTTGAATATTGGTATGATATTAGTTTATTAACTGATGCGCCTTGGGAAAATATGGTTCATAATTCGGATAATATGAATAAAAAATTCTCTACAACCCATAGACAATTATTGAAACTCGTTTCTAATGGAGATTTTACGTTAACTCAGTTTGATCAATACAAAAATATTGATATTTACAAAAAATTGAATCAATTAATGTGGCGCCACTATATCGTTTTTTGGACATCTTTATATTCTGCAAAATCTACGCAATCCAATATAAAGAATTATGTTGAGATGGGAGTTGCTGATGGACTAACTATTTATTTTGCAATTAATGCAGTAAAAGAATACAAATTTGATTTTAAAGCTTATCTTTATGACACATGGGATAAGGTATTGCTTGATAATCCTTCAACTTTAGGAAAACAATTTGAATATGATTATCTTGATATAAATGTTACAAAAAATAATCTTAATGCATTTAATGATAAATTATATTTTAAACGTGGAATGATTCCAGAAACTTTTAATGGTAAAGATGAGCCAAAATCAATTGTATGGATGAGTTTAGATTTAAATTCAAATAAACCCACAATTGAATCTTTGGATTATTATTGGGATAGGTTAGAGTCAGGTGGGGTCATTTTAGTTGATGATTATGCTCAGCAAACCTATGTTGATACTAAAAGATCTATTGATATATGGATTTCAAAGCATAATAATTCTTTATTATTTCAAGTTCCAACTTCACAAGCGATCATTTTTAAAACAAATAATAAATAGATCTAAAAATAGAAACTTCATTGAAATTATTTTTGAGATCAAAAATTATTAATTACAAAGATCTAAAATCTTTTATTAAAAAAATAAAAAATATTAAAGAAATAATATTAAAAGTATTTTTTGAAAATATTTTATATCTATTTTACAAAAAGAAAATATTTGATTTGAATCTAGTAGAAAAAAAAAATGTTTTAGTTTTTGTTGCCCATCACGATGATGAAGTTATTTATTGCGGAGGTACGCTTTGTAAGCTTGCAAAAAATAAGAATAGGATTCATATAATAGTTCTTACTGATGCAAAGTTTCAGAATACGGAACTAGGTAAAGAAAATTATATAAAAAGAAGGGAATCTTTTTACCAAGTAAATAAATATTTAAATTCAACTTACACAGAGTGTAATATAGAAAATTATAAAAATTTAGATCACATAGTTATTTCAGATATATTGAAAGCTGTAATAAATAAGGTAAATCTTATAAAGATTAATCCTGATTTGATTATTACACATGGTATTAAGGGAGAATATGGACATGCTCAACATAAGTTAACACATATTATTGCAAATAAAATCTTTAAAAATTACCCAATCTATTATTTTAACAATGGTTTAACTGTAGATAAAATATGGGTAAATATTTCAGAAAAAGAAAAAAATATAATTTTTTATTATTATGAGAATTGGGATAAATCTGAATTTCATGCTGTGAAACTATTATCTGATAATTGGAATATAAAAAATTTAGAAATTTTTGAAATGTACTAGATTTTTAATTGACCAAATAAACATATTCAATAATCTTAAATTATTTAGATCAAAAATATAAAAATTTAATGTGAACTAATAAAGTGTACAAATCTATACTTAAAAGAATGATAAAAAAGTTTTTAGATTATATTATTAAAATTAATAATACACATCTTTATAAGTTTTTATATAATCTCTTATCAAAAATTTTCAGATTTAATTCTTTTATAAATTCATATAAGAAAGATCATATATGTTTGGAAGATAAAACTAGTAAAGATATGATTTATATATGTCATAAAGAAAGAATTCCCTTATATAATATTGGAATTAATTCCAGGTTAGATAAACTAATGAGAGATGAATACTTATTAAATAATATTTCTTTACCAGAAGATTGTATTGTTTTTGATATAGGTTCAAATATTGGTGAATTTGGCGTTTACTTAAGAGCTAATTGTAAAAAAATGAATATAGAATATCATGCATTCGAACCATCTATGATAGAATATGAGACAAATAAATTAAATAATAATAGAAATAATGATTTTATTAATAATGTTGGTTTATGGAATAAGAAAGGAGTGATAGAATTTTATAATAAAAATATTACTGGAGATAGTTCATTTATTGAGACAGATGGTTACACTTCGATAGAGAGAGCTAACGTTGATACTATAGATAATTATGTTAAAAAATATGATATTCAAAATATAAGATTGTTAAAATTAGAAGCAGAAGGAGGCGAGCCTGAAGTACTTGAGGGTGCGATAAATACTTTACCTATTATAGATTATATAACTGCTGATTTAGGCTATGAAAGAGGAATTAATGAAGAACATACATTTTCTGATGTAACAAATTTTTTACTTTCAAACGGCTACGAAATAATTGATATAAACCTCGATAGGTTTTCTTCTCTTTATAAAAATAAGAAAGATTAAACTTATAAAATAAAAAATAGATGAAAAAAATATTTGTCGCCACATCAAGTTTTGCAAAGATATCAAATGATCCAATAGATTTGCTAGATAAAAATTTATATAAAGTTAGTTATAATACCTTATTACGAAAGTTGAATGAAAGAGAATTAATTGATTTTGCTAAAAATGCTGATGCAATTATTGCAGGTACTGAGAAATATTCTATAAAAGTATTTGAGAAATTGAACAAACTAAAAGTTATATCACGAATTGGTGTTGGGGTTGATAATATTGATCTTAAAGCTTCTAAGACATATGGAATAAAAATTTATATAACCCATACTACTCCTGCTCCAGCTGTTGCAGAGCTTACTTTAGGATTGTTAATTGATGTTGCTCGAAAAATTTCTTCAAATTACAGTAATATTATAATTGGAAAATGGAATAAACAAATGGGTGTTTTATTAAGTAATAAAACTTTAGGAATCATCGGTTTGGGAACAGTTGGAAAAGAATTAGTTAAACTTGCAAAAGGATTTAATTTTAAACTTCTAGCATTTGATAAATATTATGATGAAGATTTTGCAAAAAGACATAATATATCTTATTGTGATTTAAACACATTACTTAATAATGCTGATATTATATCTATACATTTAAATTTGTCTAGTGAAACTGATCAATTAATTAATGAAAAGCAGATTAGTAAAATGAAAAAGAATAGTATATTATTAAATACTTCTAGGGGAGAAATAGTTGATGAGAAAGCTCTTTATAATGCGTTAAAAGATGAGGAGATATTGGGTGCAGGTCTAGATGTTTTTAAAAACGAACCTTATTTCGGACCGCTTAAAGAGCTTAAAAATGTGATTCTTACTCCTCATGTAGGATCATATGCTAAAGAAATACGAATTCAAATGGAAATGGAAGCAGTAGAAAACGTTATTAGAGGGTTAAATGAATTATAAAAAAGTTTTAGTTACGGGAAGTTCAGGTTTTATTGGTAGCCATGTAGTTGA
This sequence comes from uncultured bacterium, assembly GCA_964646455.1. Classification (GTDB taxonomy): domain Bacteria; phylum Fidelibacterota; class Marinisomatia; order Marinisomatales; family UBA1611; genus TMED80. The sequence goes on from CAZYDX010000001.1 coordinate 70,042, forward strand.
TGCTTTGATAAAGAATGGTTTGCAGGTAGTTCTTTTCGATAATAAAAATTCACCTTATAAATCTGATGAACAAATTGAATTTATCGGAAGTATATTAAATAAAGAAGATTTAGATAAATCTATAAGGGATTGTGATGCAGTTTATCATTTTGCTGCGCAAGCAGATATTGGAGTTTCAAGCACCTCTCCTGAAAAAACTTTAGAGACTAATATAATTGGAACACAAAATGTATTAAAAGCAGCTATAAAGCACAAAGTTAAGAGGTTTATGTTCGCCAGTACTATATATGTGTATAGTGAATTAGGAAGTTTCTATCGTGTTTCAAAACAAGCTTGTGAAAAAATGATTGAAGAATACCAAAGAGAGTTTTCTATTGATTATACAATCTTACGTTTTGGTTCACTTTATGGACCAAGAGCAAATAAATTTAATGGAATTCAAAATTTTTTAATAGATGCTTTGAAGAATAAGAAGATTTTACGTAGAGGTGATGGTGAAGAGATAAGAGAATATATCCATGTGAAGGATGCTGCTCAATTATCTGTTGATGCGTTAGATAAAAAATATATGAATGAACATTTAATAATCACTGGTAATCAACAAATAAAGGTAAAAGATTTATTATTTATGATTAAGGAAATATTTAAAGGTCAAGTTAAAATTGATTTTGGGCAAGAAGAGGAACTTCATCATTACGAAATAACTCCATATAATTATAAACCGCAAGTTGCTAAAAAATTGACTTCCAGCACATATTATGATCTTGGGCAAGGATTAATGGATTTGATATATGATTTGGAAAATGATAACGATAATGAAAATAATATTCCAAAAATATCTTTACGTAATAGAAAAAAATGAAATTTATTGATTTGAGCCATCCTATATCTAATGATACGAAAACATATCCAACTGATCCAAAAATTTCTATAGTAAAAGAAAAAGGAATAAATCGTAATAACAGTCTATTACATAGTTTTAAAATGGGGACACATACTGGAACACATCTTGATGTACCTGCTCATATACTTCCTAATGGTAAAACCTTGGATAATTATTCTTTAAAATACTTTTCTGGCCTCACAGTTAAAGTTGATAAAGATTCAATTGATTCCTTAAGTAAAATAAAGAAAAATATTGATGGTTTAATTTATGAAACAGGATGGTTTAACAATTTCAATAACCCTGACATTTTCTATGGTAAAGATAGACCTACTATACCTCTTAAATTAATTAAGAAAGTTATTGCGATGAATATTAATTTTTTTGGTTGTGACCTTCCAAGTGTAGACAAAAGTGAATCAGTAGATAAAAAAGTTCACCACAATTTATTGTATTCTGATATTATAATTTATGAATCATTAACAAACCTTAATCAATTACCTTTACTCAAACCTTTTCATTTTTATGGTTTTCCACTTCCATTTATTGGGTTAGATGGATCACCTATTCGCGCAGTTGGAATTATTAATTAGTATTTAATTTTAATTAATTTTGATCAAGGGAATTATATTTGATTTTGATGGAGTTATAGTTGACTCTGTTCAAGTGAAAACAGATGCCTTTTTTGAATTGTATTCTCCGTATGGTAGTGAAATAGCTGATAAAGTTGTTAAGCATCATATTTTAAATGGAGGAATGTCTCGTTACGAAAAGATTAACTATTATCACAAAACTTATTTAAATAAATCCGTTACAAAAACAGAGATAGCATTCTTAGCAAAACGCTTTTCAAAATTAGTTATAAATAAGGTAATTGATTCTCCATATATACCTGGTGTGCTTGATTATATTAAAAAGAGTGTCAAAAATTATATGTTATTCATTTCAACTGGGACTCCAATTAATGAAATAAAACAAATTTTACTGGCTAGGAAAATCAATAAATATTTTTCTGATGTTTTTGGTTCGCCTGATAACAAAAATATTCATATTAATAATATTATTTCTAATTATAATATAACTTCAGATGAATTATTATTCTATGGTGATAGTAAAGTTGACATGGATGCAGCAAATAATAATAATATTGATTTTATACTAATTAATAATATTGATAATAAAGATCTTACTTTGCAATATAGTGGACAAGTAATTGACAACTTTAAAGGATTAATATAATGTATGAAAAAATTAAAATTATTAGATCAAAGCTTGTTAATAATGAATTATCAATCGGAGCTTGGCAACAAATTCCACATGCATCGATATCTGAAATATTAGGTAAGTCAGGATATGATTGGGTAGCTGTTGATATGGAACATGGATCTGTAAGTGCTCATCAATTGCCTGATTTATTTAGGGCTATTGAACTTGGTGGATCTTTACCTTTAGTTAGGTTAAATGAATCTACACCTAAAGAATGCAAAATAGCTTTAGATGCAGGAGCAGGAGGAGTAATTGCTCCTATGATTGAAACTGCCGATCAACTTGAAATAATTAAAAAATCCTGCTGCTGGCCCCCATCAGGGAATAGAGGTGTAGGATATTCTAGAGCAAATCTATTTGGTAAGTATTTTGATGAATATAATGTTGAAGCTCAAAGTCCAATTATTGTTGCTCAAATTGAGCATATTAATGCAGTTAATAATCTCGAAGAAATAATTAAGGTTGAAGGTTTAGATGCAATTATTATTGGTCCTTATGATTTATCTGCATCTATGGGTTTGACTGGGAAGTTTGAAGATAAGGAATTTGTTAAAGTTATGGATCTTATATTGAATATTTGCAAAAAAAATAATTTTCCATGTGGCGATCATATTATATATCCTGACCCTGTTTCAATATCAAATAAGATAGATCAGGGTTTTAGGTTTTTAGCATATTCAACCGATGCGGTATTATTACATCATGCAGCTGAATTAAAAATATAGAATTGATAGGATGAGAATTTTAAGTGCCTTTACCTGATAAATGTCCTCTCTGTAAAGCTAGCGATAAAGAACAATCAGTTGTTACATCGCATGTATATTCACCTGAAAACTTTGTTGGCCGTGCTTTTTATCATTGTCATAACTGTGATGTAAGACATCAGTACCCTAGGCTTACAGTGCAAGAGGAAAATCATTTTTATAAATCTGAATTTGAATCTTTCATGGACAAGAGATCTGGGGATGAAGGAGGATGGAAAAAAGCTGAAGATCACATAATTTCAAATGAAGAAACACGTTTAAGACGAATGAAATATCTGTTACCAAATTTAAAAAAGAATATGAATATACTTGAAATAGGTTGTTCATCAGGATTTATGTTATACCCTTTGATTAAAGAGGGATATGATTGTATTGGGGTTGAACCTTCTGGTGTTTTTAGTGATTTTGTTAAAGATCGAGGATTGAAAGTTTTTAATTCAATCAATGATTTAATTAAAAAGGGAAGTAATACTCAATTCGATTTAATAATGCACTATTTCGTTCTTGAGCATATAAGTGATCCTATAAGTTTTCTTGAATCTCAACTTGAATTACTGAAACCAGGTGGAAAAATTATTTTTGAAATACCTAATATTGCTGATCCTTTATATTCAATTTATGATATCCCAAATTTTGAGCGTTTTTATTGGTCCATAGCTCACCCATGGTATTTTAGTGAAAAATCCTTAAAATTTCTTCTTAATCAAATTAGTAATTCATTTAACGTACTACTTGATCAACGATATGATTTATCTAATCACATGGTTTGGGCAAGAGATGGGAAACCAGGTGGTATGGGACGCTTCACAGAATCTCTAACTCAAGAACTAGAAAACAGTTATAAAGAGGCCTTAATACGAATTAGAAAATGTGATACCTTGATTGGGATTATAAATAAACAATAAAATGACTAAACTAGTTATTACTGGAGCAGGTGGATTTATTGGCGCAGCTGTATCAAAAGAGATGCTAAATATGGGTGTAGAAGTTTGGACAATAGATAACTTTTCAACTGGTTATATTGATAATGTACCTAAAGGTGTAAAAATTATTGAAGGTGATTGTCAAGATGATAAAAGTATTAAAGCTCTTGAGAATATAAAGTTTGATGCTATCCTACATTTTGCAGGTCAATCTTCAGGTGAAATAAGTTTTGATAATCCTTCTTATGATCTTAGAACAAATACAGAATCAACGCTTAAATTAATAAATTTCGCTTTAAATAATGATTGTCAAAGATTTATTTATGCAAGTTCGATGAGTGTTTATGGTAATGTTGCAGATGAACCAATTAATGAGGACCATTACTGTGCTCCCTTATCTTTCTATGGTGTTGGAAAGCTTGCTAGTGAGCAGTATTTGCGAATTTATCAGAGTCAAGGGTTGAAACCAACTTCACTTCGAATTTTTAATGTTTATGGTCCAGGTCAGAATCTATCAAATTTACGTCAAGGAATGATTAGCATTTATTTAGCTCAATTATTAAAATATAACAAAATTATTGTAAAAGGTTCTTCTCGTAGATTTCGTGATTTTATATATATAGATGATGTTGTAAAGCTTACTTCAATGATTCTTAATGAAAATAAAAGTATTGGAAAAATATATAATATAGGTACAGGGGTGAGGACTAGTGTAAATGAAGTCTTAGAAAAATTGAAAATTTTACATGATAAATATATAGAAATTAGTTTTGTAGAACCTACCTTAGGTGATCAATTGGGAATAACTGCAGATATTTCATCATTGAAAGAAGATTATGAAATAAGAAAATTTACAAGTTTAGATGATGGTTTAAAAAAAATATATAATTGGGCAAAAAATGAAATTCAATGATTCAGCAAATATTGTTGCATTGATTCCTGCAAGAATAAATAGTAGCAGGTTTCCAGGAAAACCTATGGCTAAAATCCTTAATAAACCAATGATTGGCCATGTATACGACCAAGTTATAAAAAGTAAGTTAATAGATTATGTTGCTATTGCTACCTGTGATAACGAAATTTATGATTATATTAATTCAATAGGTGGTAATGCAGTAATGACTGGAGACTACCATGAACGCGCTTCTGATAGATGTGCAGAAGCATTATCAATTATTGAAACTAATCAGAACAAAAAATTTGATATTGTTATCATGGTTCAAGGTGATGAACCTATGATCCATCCGAATATGATTGAAGATGCATTATACCCTATGATAAATGATAAAAAAGTTTTAATTACAAATCTTCTTGGAAAGATTAAAAGCCTTGAAGAGTTTGAAGATAGAAATTGTATTAAGGTAGTTTGTGATTTAAAAGGTGATGCCTTATATTTTTCGAGAGAACCTATTCCTTCAAGAGCTATAATTGAAAATGTTCCTTGGGGAAAACAAGTATGTGTGATACCCTTCCAAAGAGACTTTCTATTAAAATATAATCAAATGGAACATACTCCTCTAGAGATTGCCGAGTCTATTGATATGATGAGAATATTAGAAAATGGATATAAAGTCAGGATGGTGCCAACAGATTATAATACTTATGCAGTTGACACTTTGAAAGATTTAATTAAAGTCGAAAAGTTGATGCGATCAAAAAATATCTAAAATTTTGTATCAATAATTTTGAGTAAAAAAAATAATACACTAATTATATGGGATTTACAAGATTGCCCTAAAATCAATTACGACAAAATTATATTATGGCGTAGCTTTGGATACAAAAATCATCCTAATGCTATATCAATACCAAATTTAGTAGAAAAAAATGATGTAAATCTAAAATCTCGTTATTTATCTTGGATATATGAATTAGGTGAAAACCGAATCAAAGGTAAACGTCTAATTGATCATTTAGAATTGCGCCCTGGCTTTAGTTTTTGGTGGATGACGCTTATTTTTGAAAAATCTAATTGGGCTAAGTCACCTCAAATATATGAAGTGATACGTTTGTTAGCATTTGAAGAGTGGTTCAAAACACAAGAAAAATTTAGCCGAATATATTTATATAGTTCTAGTGTTTCTCTTCATAGGAGCATACGTATTTGGTGTGATAAAAAGGGAATCGATTTTCATTCGAAAAAAAGAACTGCTTCTTTGACATTTCATTCTATTATAAAACGTATACGCAATTTAATACCGCATCCTATACGGGCATTTATCTGGATTATAACTTATGTATTTCAAAGGTGGTCATTAAAAAATGTGGGTACACAAGAATGGTCTAATTCAAAAGGTCAGATAACATTTGTATCATATTTATTCAATTTGAATTATGATTTAGTTGAAAATGGAAACCTTAATAATCCATATTGGGGAAATCTACCAGATGAGTTACAAAGGAATGGATTTAAATCAAATTGGTTACATCTATATATCAAAGATGTAAATACGCCAAACGCATCTAAAGCCTCAAAAATATTGCGTAAAGTTAATATGAACAATCAAGAGCAAATTCATACAACTATTGACTCTTTTTTAAATGTTAATAGTATTTTAAAAGCAATATCAGATTGGTTTAAACTATTTTTTATAGCATGGTTTTTGCGAAAAGAGCGTTTTGCTGAAAAAGAAACTAGTTTTGATTTATTTAATTTATTACGTAGAGATTGGAATAAATCAATTTTTGGTAAGACGGCTCTGAGTAATCTACTCCATTTTAATTTGATTGAATTAGCTATGAAATCATTGCCAAAACAGCAGAAAGGACTTTATCTCCAAGAGAACCAGGGCTGGGAATTTGCTTTAATTCATGCGTGGAATACTGCAGGACATGAAGAATTAATTGGAACAGCGCATTCTACGATAAGATTTTGGGATTTACGTTACTTTGTTGATTCAAGAACTTTTAAACGTTTTGGAATTAATGATATGCCCTTGCCAACTCGAATTGCATTAAATAGTGATATTGCATTTGATTCTATGCTAAAAGGAGGGTACCCTAAAGAAAATATGGTTATGGTTGAAGCTCTGAGGTATATTAATTTGAAAAAGAATAAACCTCCTTTAGCTTTTGAAAGGCTTTCTACCTCTTCTGAAGATCTGTATTTACTTGTCATGGGAGATTATTTAATGCAGAATACAAAAAGACAAATGAGTTTTTTAGAAGATGCAATACAATCAATCAATTTTAATATTAGAATCATGTTAAAACCACATCCAAATTATCCTGTTGTTGCTACAGATTATCCTGCACTAAAATTAATGATTACTACGGACCCAATCTCAAAACTTCTCCCTAAATGTAATGCTGCATATACAAGTAATGTAACATCAGCAGCTGTAGAAGCATATTGTGCAGGGAAATTTGTTATTTCAGTAATTGACCCTACGATTCTAAACATGAGCCCTCTTCGTGAAAAAGATGATGTATTGTTTGTCTCTTCAATAGAAGATTTGATCAAAGCATTAAATCAAATTCAATATAATAATATGAAATCACTTAAGACTCATTCCTACTTTTGTTTAGATTCAAATTTACCACGATGGAAAAAAGTTTTGGAATTAAATAATAAAAATAAATTTGAAATAAACTATAATTAGTAAAACATAGTTTTTAAATGTTGTTTTGGTAATAATACAAAAAAGTAACAAAAGTTTTTAAATATATAATATAAATAAAAAAATGGATAAAATATGGATGCTATAATATTATGTGGTGGCGCTGGCACGCGTCTTAGCGAAGAAACAATTTTAAAACCAAAGCCAATGGTTGAAATTGATGGTAAGCCAATACTTTGGCATATAATGAAGATATACAGTGATTATGGGGTAAAAAGATTTATACTCGCTCTAGGTTACAAGGGAAATCAGATAAAAGAATATTTTTATAATTACAAATATACTAGTGCTGATTTTTCAATTAAAATTGATCAGCAACATGACATTAAATATCTAAATGATTCTGCGGAAAAAGATTGGGAAATTGTTTTTGTTGATACTGGAGAGAAAACATTAAAAGGCGGGAGAATCAAAAGAATAGAAAATTATATAAATAGTGATATTTTTCACCTAACCTATGGAGATGGATTAGCTGATATAGATTTAAGAAAATTGGTTAATTTTCATAAGTCTCATGGTAAGATTGGGACTGTTACTTCAGTTAGGCCCCCTTCACGATTTGGAGAGTTAAACATCAATGAAGATAATACTGTTATTGGGTTAGAAGAAAAACCGCAAATGGGGAAAGGGTTAATTAATGGTGGTTTTTTTGTTTTTAATAAATTAATGCTATCTTATTTAACAAAAGAAAAGGATTGTGATTTTGAGTTTGGTCCACTTCAAGAAATTGTCAAGGATCATCAATTGAAAGCATTTAAGCATGATGGATTTTGGCAATGCATGGATAATATTAGAGAGCGTGATTATCTTAACCAACTTGTTAAAGAGAATAAAGCACTATGGTTGAAAAATGGTAATAAAAATGATATTTAAAAATATATATAAAGATAAGAATATACTTATTACAGGAAACACAGGATTTAAAGGTAGTTGGCTTACAGTTTGGTTGTTGAAATTAGGTGCTAATGTTTACGGAATATCAAAAAATATACCAACAATACCATCAATGTTTAATGAGTTAGAATTAAAAAAGAAAATTACTCATTTTGATAATGATATCAGGGATTTTGAATCGATAAATAAAATTGTTAAAAAAATAAAGCCAGACTTTGTTTTTCATCTTGCAGCTCAATCATTGGTATCAGTATCCTATACAAATCCTATTGAAACTATTTCTACAAATGTTTTGGGCACCTCAAATATTTTAGAAATTCTAAATCAATCTAACCATAAATGTGTAGCTATTATTGTTACAAGTGATAAATGTTATGATAATGTTGAATGGTCGTGGGGTTATAAGGAAACGGATATTTTAGGAGGCAAAGATATATACAGTGGCTCAAAGGGTGCGGCGGAATTAATTTTTAAATCTTTTTATTTTTCATTCTTAACAAACAATAATTCAAATTTGAAAATTGCTTCTGCCAGAGCAGGTAATGTTATTGGTGGGGGAGATTGGGCAAAAGATAGAATTGTACCTGACTGTATGCGTGCATGGAACAAACACAAAATTGTCGAAATACGAAACCCCAATGCCACAAGACCATGGCAACACGTTCTTGAACCATTAAGTGGTTACCTTACATTAGGTTGTGAATTATATAATAATAAAAAATTAAATGGTGAAAGTTTCAATTTTGGACCAGCTTCTCATTATGTTCATTCTGTCAGAAAAATTTTGGAGGATTTAAGCAGATATTGGGATTTTAAAAATAGATCTAAAATGTATAAGATTACTACAGATGCTAAATTTCATGAAGCAGGATTGCTCAAATTAAATTGTGATAAAGCTCTTTTCCATCTTAATTGGTTACCAACTTTGAATTATAAGCGGTTAATAGAGTTTACAGGATCTTGGTATTCTAACTTCTATAAACAACAAGGTAATATGTTTGACAATACATTTAAGCAAATTGATAATTATGAGGAAATAGCGATAAATAAAGAAATTGAATGGACAAAATAAAGATCGAAAATGTAATTCTGACTCCTTTAAAAATAATCTATAATATTAAGGGAAATGTTTTGCCAGGTTTAAAAAAAAGTGATATAGGATTTTCTGATTTTGGGGAAGCATATTTTTCCACAATTAAAAATGGGGAAATAAAAGGTTGGAATAAGCATAAAAAAATGACACTTAATCTTATAGTGCCTTTTGGTGAAGTAACTTTTGTATTATTTGATAATAGGGAAAAAAGTAATTCAAAGGGGAAATTTTTCAAAGTTGTTCTTTCCCCATCTAATTATTTTAGACTAACAGTCCCACCTGGATTGTGGATGTCTTTTAAGGGCAGTAGCAGTGATTTCAGCTTAATTCTAAATCTTGCTAATATAGAACATGATCCTGATGAAATAGATCGTTTAAATTTAAACGAGATTAGTTTTGATTGGGAATCAAATTGAAAAGAATATTGATAACTGGAGCTTGCGGATATTTAGGTGCAAACTTAAGTAAATATTTGATATATGCAGGATATAATGTGACTGCATTTGATAGTTTTGAACCAAAATCTTATCTTCCATGGAACTCATTAATTGAAAAAGTTATTATTGGTGATATTCGCGATGATAATTGCTTAAAAGATCTAGCGAAAAATAAATTTGACATTATTATTCATCTAATTTCACTAGATCATAATAAATCTGAGGAAAACCCTAATTTTGTTAATTCAATTAATGTAATGCCAACCTGGAATATCCTGGAAAAATTTTCTGAATCTAATTTAGATAAATTTATTTATTTTTCTACATTTCATGTATATGGTAGAGTGGAACCTTTACAGATCACTGAGAATTACAATACATCACCTCAAAATATTTATGGTTTAACTCATTTATTATCTGAAAAAGTTTGTTCTTATTATAATGATAAAACAGATATTAATTGCATAAATGTAAGACTGTCAAATAGCTATGGAAGTCCAGTTTTCAAGGAGAACAATTGTTGGTGGTTGGTAATCAATGAATTGTGTTTAAATGCATTTAAACACAATATTATAAAATTAAAATCGGATGGATCGCCACTAAGAGATTTTATACACATCTCTGATGTTTGTAGAGCGGTTAATTTTCTCTTAGATAATAAGAAAAAGAATATATCAAATAATATCTACCACATATCAAATGGTAAGACACTGACAATATTAGAATTAGCTCATAAGGTAAAATCAGTATTTGAAATACGTTATAATAAAAAAATTGAAGTTATTTTACCTGATAATTCAATATCAACAAATCCTAATAAATATAAAAATATAAACAGATATATTATTGATAATACTAGAATAAAGAATCTTGGATATAAACCAAAAACTAATTTAACAAAAGGTATCATGGAAATATTTGATTATTTAGAACAGCTATATGAGTAAAACTAACCCTTTGATATCTGTAATTGTAACAACTTACAATCGGAAGGATTTATTAAAAGAAACAATTAATTCAATACTATGTCAGACTTATAAAAACTTTGAATTAATTATAATTGATAATTATTCTGAATATGATTTTCTATCATTTGTTAAATCATTAAATGATAGTCGATTGCGTCCTTATCAATATAAAAATAATGGAATAATTGCAATTAATAGAAATTATGGAATTAAAAAAAGTATTGGAGAATATATTGCTTTTTGCGATGATGATGATCTTTGGAAAAAAAACAAATTAGATAAGCAATTAAAATGTTTTTTGATGAATGAAGAAATAGGGATTTGCTTCACAACTTATTCTATAATAAATAATAAAGGTGAAATTATTAGCAAACAAAAACTAAAGAGAAAATATAGTAATCCAACATTTGCGAACTTTTTTTTATCAGCAGGATATATTTGCAATTCTTCGGTAATGATTAACGCAAATTTCTTAAATAAAATTGGTTATCAAGATGAAAGTCCTGAAATGATATCTATAGAAGATTCTGAATATTGGGCTACGATTTTAAGTATTTATAAAGGATGTTTTATAAAAGATAACTTAGTAGACTATAGAATTCATATTGATAATGTTCAAAAAAAAGCTGGTAACACTTTTTTAAATGAACAAAAGCTTTTTTATAAAGCTATATCGAAAAAAATAAAAATTCCATTTTATCTTAGATCGCTGAAAATATTCAAAATATATATACAATATTTTTTTTCGCACTTAATATATAAGTAAATAATTATGAATTTTGCCATTAATGCAACATATAAAGCTGGAGGTGGGCAGATATCCCAGCTTATTAACTTGTTATACTACTCTAACTATTATTCTAAAGATGGATCAAATAATATTTTTGTTTTCATAACTGAAAGAAATCTTCAAATTATAAAATCTAGAGAAATAGACTTATCAAATCTAGTAATTATAAAATGTATTTTACCTAATATATCAACACTATTTAGGGTATTATGGGAGCAAATAATATTTCCATTATTATTGATTAAAAGGAATATCAAAGTAGTATTCTTTCCAGGCAATATATCATTATTTTTTTTTAAATCTATAAATACAGTTCAATGGATAGGAACTATTGGGCCATTTTGGGATGAAATGTATGATTATGAAATTTCAAAATTAAAATTCAAAATGAATAAATATTTTATGTATAAAACCGCAGAATTAGCTGACAAAGTAATTTTTGAATCAAATTATACAAAAAATTTTTTCATTAATAACTATAATATTTCAGATCAAAAATGTGAAGTTTTAAATATAGGAAAAGATATCAATTATTATCATGAAGTTGATAATAGAATACTAAAAAAATTTGGAATAAATGATCCATTTATATTATGTGTATCTCATTTTTACCCATACAAAAATTTAGAGCGTATGGTTGAAGCTTTTGATATAGTAAGACAAAAAACTAAAACCGATATAAATTTATATATTGCTGGGGAAATAGTTTTTAAAAAGTATTATAATAAAGTCATTAATGTGATAAATAAACGTGGATTAAAAAACTCAATAAAAATATTAGGTCTAGCAGATCAGAAGGAATTAAGAACATTATATTCTTCTGCTAGATTTCTAATTTCTCCATCTCCTTGTGAAAATTTTGCATATACACTTGTAGAAGCAATGAGTTGTAGAACTCCAATTGTTTGCGCAAATACCACTGCAATGCCAGAAACATGTGGTGATGCTGCCATATACTTTGATCCAAAAAATATCCATGAAATGTCTAATTCTATGATAAAACTAATTTCAGATGATGAATTAAGGGAAGAGTTAGTTGTTCAATCCTCAAAAAGAGTTGATGAACTTCCCGATTATGAAGAAGTATTTAATGAAACAATAAATATTATAAATAAACTATAATCAAATATTTCAAATTTTATGAATAGTAGATATTGAGTTAAAATAATTATGTTAGTATGGATACTGTTAAATCAAAACTAAAAAAAAATAATTTTATTGTAACTGGTGGGGCAGGCTTTATTGGCTCTCACCTTGTCGAACAATTAATTAAGCTAAATAATAATGTTATAGTAATCGATGATTTATCTACTGGATATAAATCTAATCTTCCTAATAATAATTCAAATTATTCATTTATAAGTGAAAAAGTACAAAATTTAAATGAAAGATTTATAAGTTCTGCTAAAGGTATATTTCATCTAGCAGCACAAGCTTCTGTCCCTATTTCAATAGATAAATTTTATGAAAGTAGTAAGAATAATCTTCTTAGCACACTAAAAGTATTTTCCTGGGCTAAAGAACAAAATATTCCAATTATTTTTGCATCCTCATCTGCAATTTATGGTAATCTATCAATTGGCCGCGACAATCTTAAGGATTACGATATACTATCGCCATATGCCCAAGATAAATTGACTATGGAGGAATATGCTTCCATGATGTTTAAAGTTTTTAGTGTAAGATCATTAGGTCTAAGATTTTTTAACGTATATGGTCCAAGGCAAGATCCTAATAACCCCTATTCAGGTGTAATATCAATATTTATAGATAAAGTCACAAAAAGACAACCTGTCACAATTAATGGTGGATATCAAACCAGAGATTTTATATATGTTGATGATGTTGTAAATGTAATGATAGAATCAATGAGACTACTTATAGAAAAACCAATTTGTGAAAATATTAATGTTGGTACTGGGAAATCTGTAAATGTTGAAAATCTATTTCTATTAATTTCAGAGATAGTAGGAAATAATACTGATGTAATAAGGAAAAAATTACAAGATGGAGATCCTGAAAAATCATCCGGAAATTTTTTGAAATTAGAAAAATTATTAGATTTAAAAACATCTAATTTTACTAAACTTAAGGATGGTTTATTAAAGACTGTAATGTATAATAATAAATAGAAAATTGATATTATGAAATCATTTGAATGGGCAATAATTGGAAGCGGAATCAGTGGAATTTCAGTGGCTGAAATACTTGCTAGAGAAGGGCATTCAGTAGTTTTAATTGAAAAAAACAATAAACTTGCTTCAGAAACTACAAGAGAATTTCATGAATGGATACATACTGGCGCACTTTATACTCTTATCCCTGATAAGTTAATAACGCTTCGATTTATACTTGGAGCAATTGATGACCTTATCGAATATTATTCAAATTTTTCAAGAATGAATCTAGTACCTTCATCTTCTGGTTTAATAATAGAAGAGAGAGAAGATGGTGGTTGGTTTTCACCAAATTATATCAATTTTCAATATCGCATAAGAGGAAGAAAAGTTACTTTTCCTTGGATAATTGGTGTAGCGAGATCTCTTTTTATAAATGATAAATTGCATCATCACGATTGGTTAAGAAGGCGTGCAGGAGAGTTGGGCCCGATAAAACAACAAATTTATAGTGGAATTATTAAAAATTTTGGAAAACTAATTTCATATAATGAAAAATTTTATAATTATAAAACTACTGATTTCACAACAAATTCTAGAATTTTATTAAGAGATTTAGTTACGACTGCTATAAAAAATGGAATGGAAGTTTCATTGCAAAATAGAATAGATAAAATAGAAAATATTAATAATAAGCATGTAGTTTGCGGAGATAGAGAATCATTTAAAGTAAATAAAATAGCAGTTTGCGCTGGTGCAGGAATAAGAAAATTTGTTAAAGCTTCTGTTAATACGTCATATGCTCCTATTGCTGTAGTTGATAATATTAATAAAGGTGCAGAATCTTTTGTGCAATTAGATTATTTCCCTAAGAAATGTATTAATTTGTTAACTAAAGGTGATGGTGTAGGCTTGATTGGAGGTATTACTTTAAATAATCTTGAAAAATGTAATGATTATATTAATTTTGTTATTAAAGAGCATAAAATAAATAATCCAAATATGCGGGTAGTTACTAAATATATAGGAAAAAAGAATGAAATAATTATGAATAAACAGGAAAGAAATTATTTATATCATATCAATGCAGTAAATAATAAAAAGAATATTTGGTCTATAATCCCTGGAAAATTTACGCTTGGATTTAGTTTAGCACCTGAGTTTTATAGAAGAGTTTATAATAAAAATCCACAAAAAACATTTATAAGTCATGCTGATAATGGAGAGTATTCTGAATTAGTTTCAAATACTTCATGGTATGACGCAATATTTAACAATAATAAAGGTTGATGATAAAATGGGAATGATAAAGTTACCAGAAAAATCAATTATATTTTTTAAAGAAAATCAGGACCAAATCTTTTTGTCAGGAAATCTAGCCGAAGGTCCGTGGAATAGTAAATTGTCAAATAAAATCATGAAAATAACTAAAAGTAGACACACTACCCCAACTTGTTCAAATGGAAGTGGATTAGTAGCGTTAATGCAAATCTCAAAGGAATATTTTGGTAGAAATAAAGTGATGGTTCAATCGAATACTATGTATGGTGTAAAAACAATGGTAAAAGCGGGTGGTTGTGAATTAGTTGGTGTAATTAATTGTCAATTAGAAACATTAATGCCTTCATTTGAAGATATTAAGATTGCTTTTAGCCGATATTCTGGTAATAAAGAAGAATTAATTCTATTGTTAAGTGATATAGGAGGGATAATAAATCCAGATATCATTCCAATATCTGAATATTGTAAGAATGAAAATATTATGTTACTTGAAGATTGTGCCCATAGTTTTGGTGCAACATTAAATGGAAAATCTGCAGGCACATTTGGAGATGCCGGAGTTTATTCTTTTTATGCTACTAAAGCAATTTTTGCAGGTGAAGGTGGTGCTGTAGTTACTAACAATGATGAACTTGGAAATATATTATCAAAATATGTTATTTATGATCGATTCGATCAAAATATGGATATTGGATTTAATATTAGGCCATCAGAAATACAGTCTTTAATGATATATTCAGTAATAAAAGAATATAAAAATATAATTAAAAATAAGATGTCTATAGCAAAATTCTATATTGAAACATGCAATAATTATAATATTGATTATATTAATCATGAGACTATTGAAATGAAGGGTAACTACTACAAATTTATTATCTACAATGATCAAAAAACCATAAATGAATTATTACCAAAATTGAAAACAACAACGTCTAATGTTTATGATTATTCTCTATCAGATCAACATAATATTATAAAGAATCATGCCTGTTTACCAATATGGTATAATCAAGATGAAAAATTGACTCAATCTGTTATTAAAGAAATAAATTTATCTTTTTCATGATAGAGAATATTCCAAATATTAAAATTGGTGGAATAAATATCTTCTCGGGCAGTAAAGATGATTTTATAAAAATAAATCAAAGTGTTTTATTTGATAATAAAAAAGAATCATTAATTATTTCATCTACAAGTGTGCATGGAATTGTTGAATCTCAATATGATTCTACTTACCAAAATATATTAAATAAATGTTATTTACTTAACCCAGATGGACGTCCTTTATCACTATTAGGTAAGCTTAGAGGTCATAAAAAAATGGAACAGATCAGGGGACCAGATGTTTTACCAGAAATTTGTAGAATTACAGCAAAAAGTAACAACAAACATTTCTTTTATGGGGGCAATGAAGGTGTTGCTGATCAGCTTGCTAAATCGTTAAAGAAAGATAATCATGCTATAAATATTGCAGGAACATATTGCCCTCCATTTAGAGAATTATCTGAAAAAGAGATGAATGAAATTGCAGATTTAATTAATAGATCAGAAGCAGATATAGTTTGGGTTGGTTTATCAACTCCTAAGCAAGAAAAATGGGCATATGCAATTAAAGATAAGATAAGTGTAAAAGCAATTTATACTGTAGGTGCAGCATTTGATTTTGAAATTGGAATTATTCAACCTGCGCCAAAATGGATTACAAAAATATATCTTGAATGGCTATATAGAATAATTAAAGATCCGAGAAGACTTTTAATGAGATATTTAAGAATTATACCTAAATTTTTATCTATTATTTTAAAAGAATTATTTTAATTTAATTAAATATTTACTAATTAGAAGGAATAAAAAAATTTGATGAAAGCATTAGTATGTGGTGCCGGAGGTTTTATTGGCGGGCACTTGGTAAAAAGGTTAAAAAATGAAGGTTTTTGGGTACGTGGTGTTGATATAAAAGATCATGAATACACCCCATCGCTATCCGACGAATTTATAAAAGGTGATTTGAGAGATCCTAAGCTTGTAGAAGATTTAATGGATCAATCTTATGATGAGGTCTATCAACTTGCAGCAGATATGGGTGGCGCAGGGTTTGTTTTTTCAGGAGAAAATGATGCAGATATCATGCATAATTCTGCTATGATAAACTTAAATGTTTTGTCCGCATCTGTAAAAGCAAAAGTAAAAAAAATATTTTATTCTTCTTCAGCATGTATGTATCCTGAACGAAATCAAATGGATTCTGAAAATCCAAATTGTAAGGAAAATTCAGCATATCCAGCAGATCCAGATAGTGAATATGGATGGGAAAAACTTTTTAGTGAGCGTTTTTACCTTGCTACAAGTCGAAATTATGGTATTAATGTTAGGATTGCGAGATTTCACAATATTTTTGGACCCGAAGGATCTTGGAATGATGGTCGCGAAAAAGCACCCGCAGCAATTTGTAGAAAAGTAGCAGAAACACCTGAAGGTGGGGAATTTGAAATGTGGGGCGATGGTGAGCAAACTAGATCTTTTCTTTATGTTGATGAATGTTTGGAAGGAGTTAGAAAGCTAATGGATTCTGAATTTATGGGACCCGTTAATATTGGTTCAGATGAAATGGTATCTATTAATCAATTGGCAAAAATAGCAATGGATGTTGCTGGCAAAACACAAAAAATAAAACATATCCCAGGTCCTTTAGGAGTTAGGGGAAGGAATTCTGATAATGAGCTAATTAAAGAAAAGTTGAGTTGGAAACCTAATTGGCCATTGCGTAAAGGAATTGAAATAACATATCACTGGATTTTGGAACAGGTTCAAAAATCTGATTAAAACATAAATAAAGTTTAATTTTTAATATTTATTAAATTTATATCTTTTGATTTAAAAACCGTTAGAGGATTTAATTTTTCTTTTTTATAATACCTATATTATATCCTATCTTAATCTCCGTATCAATAATCTATAATTTTCTTTAGGCATTCCCTGTTTTTTACTTATTAGAGATAATAGATTGGAGAAAATAAATTAAAGAGATAATAATTTGGATCTATAATGTTTGAACAAAAATATAATAGAATAGTTTTACCGTTATTTTTTCTATTTGATTTATTAATTGTAGAAATAATATTTATTATTATTTTTATGTATACAACAGATTTCTCATTATTAAATCTCATTATATTATCAATAATTTGGATTATACCTAGCCTATCTTTTAAATCCTTTCATGTGCAGAGAGTAAAAAATCTATTAAATGCATTAAAAAACTTTTTTTATGCATATTCAGTTTTCACAGCATTATATATATCATTAATTGCTATAGAATTGCTTCCTCAAGATATTATTACACACCATATCAGATTTATTATAATGATTTTTATTATTCTTACTTTAATTCAAATTTTCAGATTTAACTATATTGCTAGTTATAGAAAAAAAGGAAAAAATATTCGTTATGCATTATTAATTCATAAAAATTTAAAAAAATATGAAATATCTGAAATAGAATCTGGTGCAATAGAATTAGGTTACAAACTTTTAAAAAGTGATATAGATATTTCAAAAAATATTTCTGAATTAATATCCTATGTTAAGTCAAAAAGAGTTGATTACATTTTTCTATATAAAAGTGAAAATTTTTCTGCTGATCAGATAACAAATATATGTGATAATTTTGGGATACGTTTAAAAATATTGCTTCCTTTTTCTTCACAAATTGGGAAAAGAGCAGGTTTTGATACTATTGGTGCATATCCTATTATGGATATTCGTCATGAGCCTTTATTATATCTTGGTAATCGAATCGTGAAGCGCATGTTAGATTTTTTCATGGCCTTGCTATCAATCATATTCATTCTCACATGGCTGCCCATAGTGGTCAAGCTGGCTCAAGTATTTTCATACCCGGGCCCCCTTTTTTTTGTTCAAGAGCGTATTGGCCGTGATGGAAAAATATTCAACCTTTATAAATTCCGAACCATGTTCCATACCAAGGATGAAGAATCGGCCAAAAAAGGCAAGACTGAAAAGACTCAAGAAATTGATAAACGCATTTCCTGGTTTGGTCGAGGTTTAAGACGTACAAATTTGGATGAATACCCTCAATTTATAAATGTTTTATTTGGCTCTATGAGCACAGTTGGTCCGAGGCCTCATATGGTAGGAGAAGATAAAGTTTTAGAAAAATATGTATCTAGATATAGGATGCGTCGATTTATAAAGCCAGGAGTTACAGGATGGGCAGCAATTAATGGATTTCGTGGCGGTACGGATGACTTGGACTTAATGTCCAAGCGTACTGAATATGATATATGGTATCTTGAAAATTGGTCTATATGGTTAGATATTAAAATCATTTTTGTAACTGTTTGGCAAATGATAATTTTTAAAATACCTAGGGCATTTTGATATTTATAATTTGAATTTTATATCAAAGCTATACGTTGGATGCCATGGACTTTTTTCTGGTCTCCAAAGAATTGGACGGAAAGCTCCAATAGTAAAATCTATAGAATTCACTCTGTTAGATAATGTTTTAGATCTATATATAGGTACTATTACTGACAAATCAATAGTTGTACCTATAACTTTATAGATTTTATCTATATTTCTGATATTTACTATACTTCCACCAATACTAAATATTTTAGGATAATGAAAAGTAAATAGTAATTGTGGAGCAAATAGATGTTGATCGGATCTTCTAACATATTGTCGTGTTCCAATTGCTGTACTCAGATCTAAATTGTTGTGTTTGAAGAATTGATAGAAAAAGCCTATATAGTAATTTTCAGATCCCTTTGTTGGAATAGAAAAATACCCATGGATATCAAAATAATTATTAATACCATATGATATCACCGCGTATGTTTGACCATTTGGGAAATAGTTAAATGGATTCCATGTAAGATCTAGACCGATCCTTCCTTTACCTGTAGCAGTACCATTATCATATGCCCCAGAAGCATGAGTTAAAATTGTAGAAGATGAAAAATATAAAATTAGTAAAAATGAAAGCCTTAACAATTTTTTGTTAGATATGTAATGAGGGTAATATTTTTTTTCAATTAATATCAATTTAATAAAAAGATTTGAATATCATATAAAAGAAACTACTATTAAAGATCAAATTATTGAATATCTATGAAGAAAATTTTTCAATTAAGTAGCTTATTTATATTTTTTATTGAATTTGTATATGGTCAACAATTTGTTTTGGCTGACCCTTATCAAATTCTTAATATTGAAAAGGAGCAATTTTCAGACTCAACAATTATTTCAAACTTACTAATTAGGCCAATTATTAATAGTGAAAATTCTAGGGATTATAACATTAAAGCTCGTAGTGAGTTTTATTTCAATGATGATGCTCCAAATTTTGAAAATATGGGAAATCGTTTTATTGGTAAAGGAGCAGGTTTATTTACAGGAATAAATATATCTTATATTGGAAAATATATGATTTTAAGCCTAGAGCCATTCTATATATCAAATCAAAACAAGGGAGTTATGAATCTTGGTAGAGATAACATTTTTGGCAGATTGAATGATGCTGGTTTTAATATTGGATCACCATATAAATCTTTTGGACTGAGAGAGACTCAGTTATATTTACACTACAAGTCTCTTGCTATTGGATATTCTAATGCAAATATGTGGTGGGGTCCTGGAATACATAGCTCATTAACAATGACTAATAATACTACTGGTTTCCCTCATTTCATGATAGGGACATTAAAAGAAAAAAAAATAAATAATATTGGGATTAACTTTCGTTATATTTTTTCAATCCTTGATAAGACGATTGGTGATCCTTATTTCACCGCTTTGGTTTGGACTCTAAGATTTTATACTGATCCAATAGTGACTATTGGTTTAAGTCGAAATTATTTATCTGGTGGATTACCAACTGATAGACCATTTACAGTTACTGATGCAGCTTTTATTATATTTGAGGAATTATTAATAGATACAAAAATTAAAAAATATCCATCGGATTGGGAAGAGCATGACCCTTGGGATGAATTGATGTCAGGATTCTTGATGTTAGATTTTCCATTATCTAAACTTCGTTTGTATGCGGAATTTGGCACAAATGATCATAGACAAAATTTCAGTGATCTTCGTGCTCAGCCTGATCATTCTTCTGCTTATGTTATTGGCATGAGAAAATATGGAGTTTTTAATAATAAACATTTTTTAACTGGGCTAGAATATACTAATCTTATATTAGGAAAATTTTGGACATATCGTCCAACGCCTAACTGGTACGATAAAGATTATTATGATTATTCAAGTTATGATGGACGACGTTGGGCTGCACATAGTGGATCAGATTCTGATGATTTATATATTTATTTTGGATATAATGATGATAAAATATCTATAATTCCAGCTTTTAATTATGAACGTCATGGAGTATTATATTCACGACCTCCAGAGGTAAAGATGGAAATTAGACTTGATATTCGATATAAATGGAATGATTATAAGTTTAATATTTATTTTGAAAGAGAATGGTTAGAGCATGCTGGTTTTATATCAAATGAATGGCGAAATGGTAATGTTATCTGGTTTGGTATTGAGCGTGATATAACTAATGTTATTTTTAATAAAATATAGAAATTGATTTATAATTAATTGAATTATTTATTTTGTAATAAAATATTTATAGCAGTTTAAATTAATCATTATTTTTTGCAGATTCTGATATGGAACAGTCTAGTAGTATTTTGAAAAAACTAATTTTTATCATAATTATTATATTTTTTCAAGTAAGTGGGCAATCTATTTCAGATTTTAATCGTTTTAAGAAGCAATATGAAGAGTATTTAAATAATCAAAATAAATACGTTATTAATGAAGATTTAAATCAAAATAATTATGATTTTATGCTTGATAAGGAGCTAATTGATCTTAAAGATTTTGATGATGTTGAAGATATCGGATTAAAGTTTTTTGGTTATGATTTCTTTTTATCTAAAGATTCTTT
>CAZYDX010000002.1:0-60487 GCA_964646455.1 uncultured bacterium
AGAATATTGATTAATTATTTATGATGATTTCTAATGATGTAAGATGAAAATTGCTCATATAAAATCCCCATTTTTGCCTCTTACTGAAACTTTCATTTATAATTACATTTCTTCATTAAAAAGATATGAACCTGTTATAATATCAGAGACCCAAATTAATGATAATATCTTTCCTGTAAAAAATATCATAGTCCAAAGATCAAAAGATTTTTATTTTGAAAATCTATTAAGGCATACAAGAAATTGGCTTTATGGAAAAATTCAAAAAGAAATATTTTTTAAAAAATTTTATACTAATGCTTTAAATACAGCCAATTCTGATGTAGTACATATACATTTTGGCGCACCTGCTATTCTTTATTCAAAGATAGTTGAAAAACTCAAATTGCCCCTTATTGTTTCTTTTTATGGATATGATTTGTCTTCATTACCATATACTTTAGGGAAAGACATATATATGAAAAATAATTTATTTGATATAGGACAAATTTTCACTGCGGAAGGCGAATACGCATTGAATAAATTGGTAAATCTTGGATGTCCAAAAGAAAAAGTTCGTTTACTAAGGATAGGTATAAAAACAAAAAATTATAAGTTTTTACCTAGATCATTATCTACTTCGAAAAATATCAAGCTATTATTCTGCGGCAGGTTTGTTCCTAAAAAAGGACTTTTATTATTATTAAAATTAATATCATTAGCTAGAAATGATGGTTTAAACATTTTTTGCAATGTTATCGGCTTTGGGCCTCAAGAAAAGGAGGCTAAAGATTTTGTCCAGGAACATAATATTCAACAACATGTCAATTTTCTTGGAATTTTGAGTCAAAATGACTTCATAAAGGAGTGCTATAATAATCATATATTTGTTGCTCCTAGTCAAAAAGATGTATCAAATAATGAAACTGAAGGAGGTGCTCCTACAGTTATCTTAGAAGCATTAGCAACAGGTATGCCTGTAATAGGGTCTGATCACGCAGATATACCTAATATTGTTATTGATAAAAAAACTGGGATTATTTTTAAAGAAAAAGATTTAAATAGTTTTTATCAAGCATTGGTTGAAATGCTGGAGATGTATAAATATTGGGAAGTAATGGGAAGGGCTGGAAGAGGATTTATTGAAAAATACCATGACACGAATAAAGTCAACAATCTTCTTGAAAATTATTACGATGAGGCGCAAAGAATTAGTTTATAGTTTAAATCATGAGATCAAAACAAGAAATTCCAACAATTCATTATTTTCCACTTTTTTCTATATAAATTAAAGTATAAAAAATGTTTGATGATTTAAAATTAGGATTGAAGATACGGGCTGTTGAAGAGGCCTTCCTTGATATATTTTCAAAAGGCCTTTTGAGTGGAACTGTTCATACATGTGTAGGCCAGGAATTATCAGCAGTAGCAGTTTCGAAGTATCTGAAAAAAAACGATTATGTTTTTAGCAATCATCGTTGCCATGGTCATTATATTGCATTTACAAATACTTACGAAAATCTTATTGATGAGTTACTGGGCAAAGAATCCGGGTTAAGTGGAGGAATCGGTGGTAGTCAACATATTGCGCATAACAATTTTTTCTCTAATGGTCCACAAGGTTCGCTTTCTCCTGTTGCTGTGGGCGTTGCTGAAGGTTTAAAACGTAAATCTAAAAAACATATTTCAGTTTGTTTTATTGGGGATGGTACATTAGGCGAAGGCATAATTTACGAGTCTTTAAATTTAGCAGCCTTGTATAATCTTCCGATTCTATTTGCATGCGAGAATAATAAATATGCACAATCAACAAAAACATCTGAGAATTTATCTGGATCAATTTTTGAAAGAGCAAAATCATTTGGCTTAAATGTTTTTGAGTCAGATACATGGAACTATGAAAAACTTCTCAGTGCTGCAAATAAAGCAATTATTAAAACAAGGAATAATGAACCAAGTTTTCTAATTATTAATACTTACAGATTAAAAGCTCATTCAAAAGGAGATGATGACAGAGATCCTGAAGAAATAAAAAAGTATGAAAAGCTGGATCTTCTAAACAAAGAGTTAAAAAATAATGAATCGTTAAATGAATTTTATTTAAAAATAAAAGGTGAAATAAGTGATTATATAGATGTCGCACTAAATAAGGTTGAGATGCCTAGTAAGAATTATCTTGGAAAAAAAATATCTGTAAATAATTTAAAATTGCAACATCATAATATAGATATAAAAATCAAACAGGTTTCTCAGATTAATAAATTCTTTGATTTGACAATAAAAAATAATGATAAAACCATATTGATCGGCGAAGATATTAAAGATCCATATGGTGGAGCATTTAAGGTTACAAAAGGTTTATCCAGCAAATACAAAAATAATGTCATATCAACTCCAATTTCAGAAGCTGCCATTGTCGGAATGGGTATCGGACTTTGTTTGATGGGCTATAAGCCATTTGTTGAAATCATGTTTGGAGATTTCATTAGTTATTCTTTTGATCAAATATTATCGAATGCTTCAAAATTTTACCATATGTATAATAAACAAGTAGCAATTCCATTAGTAATTCGTACGCCAATGGGAGGTGGCCGAGGATATGGGCCAACTCACTCTCAAAGTATTGAAAAGTTTTTCAATGGTATAAATAATATACAAATAATTGCATTAAATACATTTATTGATGCAAATAGATTGTATCAATCCATTTTTAATTACAAACACACAACTATAGTCATTGAAAATAAGCTAGACTATGGTAGATTAAAAAATACTGTTCCCCAATCCGTAAACTATATTTACTCAAAATCAGACGACTTATATCCTATAATATTTTGTGCTCCCGATAATATAAATTCAACTCTAAGTATCATCACCTATGGTGGTTCAATACATCATGTAATGGAATCAATTGATTCCATTTTTTATGAATATGAAACAATACCAAACATTATAATTTTGACAAAAATTTACCCAATCAATTTTAATGATATATTTGAATTGACCAAAGATTCAGAATATATTGTTACAGTTGAAGAGAGTAATGTAGAGGGAGGCTTTGGTTCTGAAATCATTTCCAGTCTTATAGAATTTGACAATTTGAAGAATAAAAAATATTTACGAATTGGCTCAGAAAATATACCGATACCCTCTACGAAATCTTTGGAAAGTCAAATGTTAGTGTCATCAAAAATGATTGTTGAAAAAATGAAAAAAATATTATGATGCCTTCAGAAGAAATTAAGATTCCTCAAGATAATGTAAATGACGAAGAGGTAATAATAACAAATATATACGTTAATAATGATCAAGAAATTGATAAGGATACACATGTCGCTGATTACGAGACCTCCAAGGCAAACTTTGAACTATATTCCAAATCAAAAGGATATGTTTTTTTAAAGTGCTCAAAGGGGGATAGTGTAAAAGTTGGCTCTACAATTATAGATATATTTGAAAAACCATTTTCTCCATCAATTGAAGATGAAAAATCTAATTTAAATGATCTCAAACAAAATATTAGTAAAAAAGCATTAGAAAAGATAAAAAAACATAATTTAGACATAAGTTTATTTGATGGAGGAATATTAGTTACAGAAAAAGTTGTAGACGAATATATTAATAAAACATTGAAGAATAATCATGTGGAAAGAATTATTAATTTTAGTCAAATCAAACAAACTGAAATAGAAAATCTATTTGATGGTGCTAGGCTTGGTCTAGTTTCATCTGTTTCGAAAAGTTTCAATGTTGATACTGAAAAAATAAATCATTATCACACATATAAAGAATTTAAAGATTCAGTCTCAACTTTACTTATCGATGTTGCTTCAAAAATATTGTTGCAGGATAAATACAAACATTTAAATAGTTTTGTCCGAGACAAAACTGTAAATATCTACAAATCAGTGCATTTTGGATTAGCATTAAATCTAGGTAATGGATTAAAGATTGGTGTTATTAAAGATTCTCAAAGTATGGATATTAATCAAATAGAATCTAGAGTAATTGAGCTTATTGATGCTTACATTGATAATAAAATGAGTCTTGATGATGTTGAGGGTGCAACTGTTGTTTTGACTGATTTGACAGAACAAAACATAGATATATTTTCTCCATTAATTTTAAAAAATAATACAATAATGTTTGGATTATCTGGTTCAAAAGGAAAAATTCAGACAATTACAATTGCTTTTGACCATAGAGTAAGTGATGGTCTAGAAATAGCTAATTTACTCAATGATATCATTCTTAAGATAACAGTAGATTTATAAAATGGTTGCTATAAGTAACGATCTAAAAGAGATTATTTGTAAATTCATAAAAATTGATAAAGAAAGCTTATCTGATGATACAATAATTGACTCTTCCGTCCTGAGTGGTAGCGTTTTGTTTCATAGAATGATATCTAGAATTAATGATTTATATGATATAGAAATTATTAACTATACTTTAATCAAAACATTCGGGGATTTAAAGAACCAGATTCGAGAAATTAAATCTGAGGATTTAAGTTGAATATTGGTATTGATCTAATTAATGTAAATGAACTTCCCATTTATGATTCATTTTCTGAACAAAGGTTCTACTTTGATAATTTTTCAAAAAATGAAATTGAATATGCAATATCAAAAAATAATAAGGATTCTATTTTTGCTTATCTTTTTTCAATAAAAGAATCCATTGTTAAAAGTGAAAAAAATTTAATTTATACTCCTTTTAATAAAATAGAAATTTCCATTATAAAAAATAAATTTTTTTATAAAAATTTTTTAATTACATGTTCATCTCTTGGAAAAAATTGGATTCTTGTATCAGTCATTAATAAATATTAATGTTATTTAATTCCTTAGAATTTTTTTTATTTCTTCCAATAGTTTTTTTTCTTTATTGGTTTTTTTTTAATAGAAATATACAATTACAAAATATCTTATTATTAGTATGTAGTTATATTTTTTATGGTTGGTGGGATTGGAGATTTTTGTCATTAATTGCTGGATCAACAATTGTTGATTACTTTATTGGTTTAAAAATCAATGGCGTTGATAATATAAAATATAAAAAATTTTTACTTTGGATAAGCATATCATTTAACCTCAGTTTATTAGGGTTTTTTAAATATTTTAACTTTTTTATTGATTCATTTATCTATTTGGTTTCAGGTATTGGATTTGATTTTACTAGCTACTGGACTCTAAACATAATATTGCCTGTTGGAATATCGTTTTATACATTTCAGACAATGTCCTATTCACTGGATATTTATTATGGGAAATTAAAACCCACAAAGAACTTTATTTCGTTCGCTGCATTTGTTAGCTTTCTCCCCCAACTTGTAGCTGGTCCAATTGAAAGAGCCTCTAACTTACTACCTCAGATTCAAAAATTACGAAAATTTAATTATAAGCAAGGAGTTCAAGGTCTGAGGTTAATATTGTGGGGAATGTTTAAAAAAGTAGTAATTGCAGATTCTTTAGCAGCAAATGTTGATTATATTTTTTCTAATTACGTCTATTATTCTGGAGGCATCCTTTTTCTTGGACTCTTATATTTTTCATTTCAAATATATTGTGATTTTAGTGGATACTCAGATATAGCAATTGGAGTTTCTAAGCTATTTGGTATTGAAATAATGTCAAACTTTAAATTTCCATATTTTTCAAGAAATATTGAAGAATACTGGAATAGGTGGCATATATCATTATCTTCTTGGTTCAGGGATTATATTTACATCCCTTTGTTTAATAAAATTGATGATGATGATATTATTGACCAAAATTTGAATTATAAAATTCAAGGCATCAAAATAACATTAGTAACTTTTTTAATAAGTGGTTTATGGCATGGCTCAAATTGGACCTTTGTAATATGGGGGTTAATTCATTCTTTATTGTATTTACCATTATTTATTTTTGGTAGCCGTAATTATAGTACAGACAAAGTGTGGGATGGAAAAAAAATACCTTCTCTGTCACAATTTATTAAAAATGTTGCAACCTTTTTTTGCGTAATGATATCTTGGGTCTTTTTTAGAAGCGATAGTGTCTCAAATGGTTTTGAATATTTAAATCTAATGTTTTCAAATTTTTCTCTACCAGCAAGCCAGAGGTCAGGTATAATTTTTATTTTTATTTTAATATTGTTAGAGTATTTATTTAAAGATGATGAAAGGAATCCAATCAATTTTAAAATGAGATTTTTTAGATATTCAACTTATATAATATTAGCATATTTTATCTTTTCCCATTTTAAATTAATTAACCTTTCTCAATTTATTTATTTTCAATTTTAACATATGAAAAATTTTTTAAAGAATACTCTCTTTTTCATTACGACCTTTGTTATTCTAATAATTTCAATTTATTATGTAAAAAACAAATCTTTATACATTGATTATGAGCGTTTTGAACCAAAAATATTTAACAAAAAGCTCGAAGTATTTAATAATTTTATAATAAAAAATAATTCAATAAATCTTATCCTCGGAAGCTCTGTTGTGGAACATTCGATAATTCCTGACTCAATTGGGCCTAAATGGTTTGCATTTGCCCATGGAGGGCAAAACATATACGAATCTTATAAATTCATAAATTACTTTAAAGAATATACAAAATTTGACTCTATCATTATTGGAATACAGCCATTTGATTTTCCATTTTCTTACATAAAAAATAGAGTTAATCAGCATCCATATACGAATGGAAATTTTCATATATTTGGAGAGGATTCTATAACTACTATTGATATGGATAGAAAAATAAAAAATATCCAAATTATTAAAGAAGAGAATTTTTTTAATATAAGTAATATTTTAGGTCAAGAAAAAAGAACTTCATTTATTAAGAATCAAGATGTTTGGTCTAAGCAAGGATATTCTGGCCTCAAATTTGATGAGCCTGTTGATTTAAGAAAGTTTTTTTATGAAAACCCTTCAAATCTTAATAATTATTTAGGCCAATTTGTAAATTTCAAAAAAAATCCTAACCTATATTATTTTGAATTATTTGAAACTTTAATGAATAACCTAGATATACATGTAATTTACATAATTATTCCAACACCAATTTACCGAATAGATATGATGGCCAAATATGGCCATGATAAATCTTGGTCAAGAGTTAAGAACATCCTAAAAGCAAAAGATATAATTTTCTGGGATTTCGAAAATATAAATATTCCATTCCCCTTAGAATTCATTGATGAAAATCATATGTCTTTTAATAGTGCAAAAGATTTTACTCTTTTTATTAATTCTAAGTTAAATGAAGGCTCATAACTATGTTTAAAAAAATTGAAATATGGATTTTATATCTTACTTTGGTATTTGTTTTAATATCATATATTATTTTTGGTAGTTTAGTAAGAAGAGAAATTATAAAAGGTGAATATATACCTGTAATTAGTACCATTTCAAAAATTGCTCTTTTCGTTGCAGAAATTCCATTTAATTTAAAAATGATATTTGATAGAAAAGTAACATCCCCTCATCTAAACGGAATAAATAGATTTGGAAATTCTAATGGTTTTTCAGGAACTAAAGAAGACAATGAAAAATATCTACTTCTCTCAAGGTTTGATGGTGATTTAAATGACGGTGTAGTTGAACTTGTTGATTTAAGAGATTTTAATGTTTTATTTAAATGGAATCCTGATATTGATGAATTTTGGGAAAAAATAGAGGATAAAAACAGTGAAAAATGGAGATATCTTAAGAGAGATAGAAATGATAAGAGATTTATATTGATCCATCCGCTATTCACTGATAATGGTTCTTTGATATTTAAATTTGGCTCTCCTTTGGTAAAAATTGATTATAATTCAAAACTAGAATGGATTTTAGATGATCAAATTTATCATCACTCGATTGAGGAAGATTATGAAGGAAACTTATGGGTATGTGTAAGCTATCATCCATATAAAATTAGTAAAAAATATGTTGGCATAAAATATGATAACTATATTGATGATGGTGTAAGAAAACTTTCGCCTAATGGTGAAATACTTTTTGACAAATCTATTTCAGAGTTATTCATTGAAAATAAGATGGAGGAATTATTATTCACCAACACTGATAAATTTAAAAGAGATCCAATTCATTTAAATGATATCCAGCCTGTTGAATATGATTCAAAATTTTGGAAGAGAGGTGATATTTTCATTTCATTAAGAAATGTATCAATAATTTTGCTTTATAGACCTTCAAATAATAAAATCATATGGAAATTTAATGGCAAAACTTTTAATCAACACGATGTTGATATATTAAATAGTAATACAATTTCTATATTTGATAATAATATGAAAATGTTTTATAGTGGTGGAAATGTTGATGGTAATAATAGAGTGGGAGTCTATAACTTTTTAAAAGATGAATATTTATTTTATTTAAACAAATCATTAATAAAAGAAGATGTTAAAACAGCTACTGGAGGCAGGAGTCAAATATTACCTAATGGTGATTTACTTGTGGAGGAAACTAATTATGGAAGATTATTATATTTTAATAATGATGGTTCTTTAAAATGGACTTATGTTAATAGTTCAAAAACAAATAATACTTTTGATCTTGGATGGTCAAGGATTTTATATGAGAATGAAGATTTAAAGTTGATTGCAAAATTTTTACAAAAAAAGGAAGTTAAATGAAATATATACTCATTCTATTTATATTAATATCTGATTTAATATATGGCTATATAGGGCCTGGTATGAGCAGTGGCCTAATTGCAACAATTATTGGGATATTAGGTTCTCTTTTACTTGCTATATTTGGTATAGTTTACTATCCAATAAAAAGAATATTAAAAAAGCGACAAAAAAAATAATTATTTTTTGTATTATTTTCTTAGCCCGCATTTAATCTTATTGATATGTTGCGTTATATCAGTTGAAATTATTTTAAACTTTAATTTTTTATCTTATTTATATTTTTTTTCTTCCCTATTAAATAAAGTATTAAGGTTATTTAAATCAAAAAATATTAGTGACCATTGGAAGGAAAAAGTTATACTAGCTTACTCATTTTTAATATTTAAAAATTCATTCAAATCTTTTCTCATAATTATTTTGATTTTTGCAATATTTTTAATTCCTTCTTTAATTTTCAAGCAGTTTTTTACATATATCATATCTATTTATGGGTTAATTGAATCTATTTTTTTGTGTTTTATTTATATCAAAGTAAGGAAAATAATTTTTGCATAATTATACAATTTCACAACAACTACTACATAGAATCGGATTGTCTTCAAAATTTTTAAGAGAAATGTATTTTGATTTTGAAAAATCTTTTTTCTATAATGATAATTGCAACACTAAAGATAATCATGTTTTTATTGTTGGTATGGCTCGTTCAGGAACCACAATTCTTCTTAATGCTATTTATAGATCAGGTATGTTTGCATCTTATACTTATCAAGATATGCCATTCGTTTTAGCTCCGAATCTATGGTCTAAAATTAATAAGAATAGACCATCAATAGATAAAATTGAAAGAGCGCATGGAGATGGCATTCGGATTGATACAGATTCACCCGAAGCATTTGAAGAAGTTTTTTGGCTTACTTTCAAAGATAAACACGAATATTTATTTGATGAATTTGATAAGTTAATACAAATGTTGTGTCAAAAGTATGATAAAACTAGATATCTGAGTAAGAATAACCAAAATATTAGAAGATTAGGAGAAATTATTAAATATTTTCCGTCCTCTAAGGTGATAATCCCATTTCGCGAACCATTACAGCATTCATATAGTTTATTCAATCAACATATTAAATTTAATAAAATTCAAAAGGATAATAGTTTTATTAAATCATATATGTCCTGGATTGGGCATAGTGAGTTTGGTCTAGACTATAGCCCATTTGTTAATAAAAAAATACTTTATGAAGATCATAACGATATAAATCATTGGTTAGAACAGTGGCTATTATCATATGAGTATTTAATGAAATATAAAAAGACTCCAAATGTATTTTTTAATTGTTATGAAACTTTATGTGGTGATGTTGCATTTTGGGAATCCTTATTGGATTTTATTGATATTGAAGGGTATGAATTTGAGTTTAAAGAGTCAAAAAAAGAAGTATCAGAAACATATAATGAAAATTTATATAAAAAATGTTTAGAGTTATATAGGTCTCTTTTAAAATGATTGTTATAAGAATATTTTATATTACAGCTTCTTTAAAATTATATTGGTGTACTCGTTCATTTCCACTAATTCATTAAATATATTTTCTTTTTTAATTATATTTTCAGATATAGTAATACCATCAATGCAAAAGTTATTTTCTATACAAAATTCATTCACTGCACGCATGACACCATATTGTAACATTTCTTGATGACTAAAGTTAACATAATCATCAAGCATGATTAATCCATTTGGTTTTATTTTGTTTTTTGATATTAATAAATCATTTTTAACAACTTCATAAGAATGGTCACCATCAATATACACCCAATCAAAAAATTGATCAGTGAATTGACTAAGCATATTATGTGAAAATCCATTGTGAATTACAACTTGCCCATCAGATATTTCTTTTTTAAATCTATTCTCACAATGATTTACAAAAGATGATGATAATTCTATCAAATGTAGGGATTTTGGTTTAATGTGTGTTAAAATATTTCTAGAAAAATCACCTTTAGCAATACCAATTTCTGCACAAATAGAACCACCCGGTATGTGTTTTTTTAACATGCTTAATCTGTCCGTATAGACTTTAGTATTTTTTAATAAATTAATTGGCAATGGAGGTATAGGGTTCGTATCAAATGATTTGATTAAAGTTTTTCTAGCTGATAACAATTTTTTATTGTTTACATAATATTTCAACCATTTGGATATCTTATTTGCTATCATTTTATTTTAGTATGCTATTTTGTTTATTTTAACTATTTACAGTATGAAATTTATTAATGATAATTGTATACATATATATAATAATTAATTAAAAATTGATTAAAACAATTGATGCAGGAAATCATAATTTATAAAAAGATGTTTTAAAAAATTTTGATTTGACAATATTTTAATAAAAATTTCAGAATCATTACTGAGTTATATAACTATATTAAAAAATTTATATTAATATTAAATATACAATATGAAAAAAATAATTTTATTCCAAAATTCTGCAGCTATCGGCGGAGCTACTATAAGTTTAATTGATAATGCATTACATCTAAAAAACAGAGGTTATAAAGTAAAAATCATATACTATCAAGATGGTCCAGTAATTTTAAAATCCATTGCTAAAGGTATAGACTCTGAATTACTATCAATTAACAGTGTTTTTGTTTATGGCACTCACGTCCCATTTAGTTTTATTATGCTTATAAAGTTTCTTTTTTATTTTCCTTTAGACTTTATAAAAATTAAAAATTTAATAAAAAAAGAAAACCCGGACCTTTTATTGTTCAACACATCGATTCACATTACTGCTGCAATGGCAAGCTATGGGATGGGAATTCCAACTATTTGGTATATAAGAGAATGTTTAGGGAAAAATAAAATTATAAGATATATACATCAAAAAATGATTTACAAATTTTCTAGTAATGTAGTTTTAGTTAGTGATTATTTAAGAAAATATTTTAAAGAAAATAAAAAAATAGTAACTATATACAATGGTATAGATTTAGAAAAATTTAAAAATAATAATAGAGAGATTAATTCACATTATCGCTCAAGATTTGGTTTTAATAAAGATGATTTCATTATATGTAAAATTGGAGGTATCCAAAATGTTAAAGGTGATATGTTATTAGTAGAAGTGGCTAAAGAAATATTTAAAAGCAAAAATAGGGTAAAGTTTTTAATTATCGGCGGACATTCCGATTATAAATTTAGCAAAAATACCATTTCAAAAATTAAATATATAATCAAAATATTTTTTAATCTTCCATTAAATAATTATGACAAAATGCAAAGGCAGATAAAAAAATATAATCTTGAAGACAAATTTGTTTTTACTAAACCCGACTATAAAATTAATGAAATTCTACCATGTGTTGATTTATTATCCTTTTTATCGTTGGAGCCTGAGGGTTTTGGGCGTCCATTAATTGAGGCTATGGCAAGTAATATACCTATACTAAGTTTTGATATTGGCCCAACAAGAGAAATAGTTGGTGCAAAATCTTGTTTTTTAATAGAAAAATCTGATCCAAAAGATATTGCTTGTAAAG
Organism: uncultured bacterium; assembly: GCA_964646455.1. Lineage (GTDB taxonomy): Bacteria > Fidelibacterota > Marinisomatia > Marinisomatales > UBA1611 > TMED80. Next base: position 12,181 of record CAZYDX010000002.1, read on the forward strand.
TTTTATCTATTTATAAAGATATATTATGTAATGTGGATAGAAAATGGTTCAATGATCATAGGTTGAAAAATAATTTTAACAAAAATCTAAATTATAAAAAATTAGAAAAATTAATATCAAATACAATTTCAAATTATATGGTTGATGTATAAAATGGTTTTATTTTTGGTAAACATTATTTTGGTATTTTTAATTGGAAAAATGATAATAAAAAACCCTGTCAATGGTTTAATAATAATGCCAGTATTGACCTATGTAATTCCTGAAAATTATGGTATTCTAAGATTTTACTTTTTATCTCCAGGATTAATTATTACAGCATTAACATTGATTTCTATTTTATCTAATATTTCTTTAGTTGAAATAACTAAAAGGATAAATATCATTTTTAAAGTTGTTTTAATAATGTATATATTAAATTTAATGCGAGCCGTAGGGGACGACAATTTTTCTAATTTGCTGATTTTTATACAAGGCCCCGTACCATTCATTCTTTTTTCTTTGGTGATTGATAATTACAAGGATGCTATCAGAGTTATAAGTTATTGGACAACATGTTATGGTTATTTTTGCTTTGTATATTTAATCAGAATATATTGGAACTCTAGAGCTTCAAGCTTGTTAACAGGTCTAGCAAATGCAAGAGGAATGGACACATTGATAGATAATGCACATAACACAAATGTTATAGCTTGGGTTGCTTTACTTTATCTTCCCCTTTCATTAATGATACTATCTAAACAAAAGACAATATTTTCAAAATTATTTTTTGGAACTTCTACTTTATCAATTTTTTTATTAATGATTTTTAGTCAATCAAGAGCCGGTTTGGTAGGAATTATTTTTACTGTTTTTCTTATCATAATCTTTCGTATTAAAGAAAATGGAATACGAAAATCATTGAATTACCTATTTGTGTTAGTTTTAGGATTTATCGGTATTTTTGTATTTTTAATTTGGGCTTTTAATCAAGGTCTGATGGGTCACTCAAGTTCAATTTTCCAAGTAGTCTTCATTGAAGAAATATATTATAGGGTTTTAAATATTTTTGTTTCAGTAGAGGAAAACCTTGATAAGATTTCCTGGTTTGGAAGTCATAATATTAATTATTATGGAACACACAGTACATTTGGTAAGACTTTAATTGAATATGGGGTCTTTTATTTTTTTTGTCAAATCTTTGTTTTAATATATGCCTCAGCTAATATATTCTTTCTATATAAGAAAAAAATTATAAGTGAAGTTTATCAATTTGTATCAAAAATTTATATTGCATTTATAGTTGCGATACCTATTATGATGTTCGGAATAGCCTTTCATACAATTGAATACATTCAGACCTATCTATTAATGGCAGGTTTCAATATTATAATAATGAATATAATTCAAAAAGAAAGATTCTACCAAAAGATGAAAACTATTTAATATGCAAAAGCAGGTAATGATAAAAATTATATAAGATGATGGTATAATGAAAATATGTAAGTTGCCCTAATGTAATCTGTGAAGTTATTAATACAAATACCATGTTATAATGAAGAGGAATCACTTCAAAAAACAATAAAAAATCTACCAAAATCTATAAATGGCATTGACGACATTGAAATATTAGTTATTGATGATGGTAGCACTGATAAAACTCTAGAAATTGCCAAAAGATTAAATGTTGAACATATTGTATCATTCCCAAATAATCGTGGCCTTGCGCAAGCATTTTATGCAGGTATAGAGAAATGTTTGCTATCTGGTGCAGATATTATAGTAAACACCGATGCTGATAACCAGTATTTAGGTTCTGATATTGAAAAACTTGTGTTCCCAATATTAGATAAAAGAGCGGATATTGTAGTAGGAGATAGAGAAACAGATCATATCAAACATTTTTCTTTATTAAAAAAAATATTTCAAAAATTTGGTAGTTATTCTGTTCGAAAGCTTTCAAATACAAATGTCACTGATACTGTTAGTGGTTTTAGAGCCTTTACAAGAGAATCTGCAATGCATATTAATATATTCACAGATTATTCATATACTATAGAGACATTAATGCAATTTGGTGCTCGAAAAGCTAATATAATTTCTGTTCCAATAAAGACCAATGAAACCTTAAGAAAATCAAGACTTTTTAAAAGTATACCCTCTTTTATAGCTAATCAGTTTTTAACTATCATTAGAGCCTTTAGTAATTATCAAGCTCTAAAAGTTTTTATTTTTATAGGACTTATAATTATTACACCTGGAATTTTTGGATTTACAAGGTTTTTATATTATTATTTTATAGATGGTGGGGAAGGGCATATACAGTCGCTAATTTTTTCAACAGTTTTAATCAACATTGGTTTTATAGTTCTTATGTCAGGTATTCTAGCAGATTTAATTAGTAATAACCGTAAATTAATTGAAAATGTTTCTTTATTGATTAAGAAAAAATATTATAAAAAATTTTGACAAGTATAATATATTTAAATCGGAATTATTTTTTTGCCTCTATTAAAAGCATAAGGCCGTGATTATTAATAAATATTTTTCAATAATGCTCAAGGTTTTAGTGTTAATTTTATAAGTAATATTATTCTTTTAGTACCTTTATTAGACATTTTGCATAATTTTAAATTTTAACTAAGTATTATTTTATAATAATAATCTCCATTTGAAAAAAATAAAAAAATACTCAAAACAAAATTTTATAAGAAATATAATTATATCATACATATTTCCAGTTTGGGTCCTTTTGATTGTTTTTTTATTTTTTTTACAATATGTCGATAATCTTGCTCTTCTATTAAAATAGATATGTTTCACGTATATACTTTCTTCGCTTTATTAGTAAAATTTATATACCAATAAATATATTCAATTAATGGTTTATAAAAATCTAAATAAAATAGTTCGTCTTGTTGGGATCATTTTATTCATTATATTTATATATTATTCAGATTATAGTCGTTTAATTTTACATTTCAGTTCTGTTAAAATAGATTTTATTTTCTATGCTATAATTATAACACCTATATTTTTCGTATTAAAAATTTTTCGTTGGTATTTTTTATTAAAATCTATAGGAATAAACTACAGCTTTGCTAATGCCACAATAACGTTCGGTGCCGGTTTATTTGCAGGTCAAATTACTCCGGGCCAGATTGGTGAGTTAATTAGAGGTGTTTTTCTTGGAAAGCGGGGATATGATTATGCCTTAGCAATTCAATCTGTGGTCATTGATAGGTTATTAGATTTAACACTTTTATTTTTAATAACAATACCTGGAATTATATGGTATCTCAATACAAATATAAATACTATAATACACATAATAATAATATCTATTTCAATTATTGGATGTTTTTATTTCATTTTCAAACTTTTAATAAAAACATATAGCTTTAATACAAAATCATTATTACACAAACAATTATTTAAATTATCCCACTCTTTTAAATTATTTTACCAAAGTATAAAAAATTACAAAGTCGGATTTGTTCTCATAGGACTTACTGTAGCATCTCTCATTTTGAATCTTATCAGATTTTATTTTATCTTATTATCCTTAGATATAGATCTTCAAATATTACATTTTATTTTTGTGTCTACATTTGCAATGGTTGCGGGTTTACTACCTATCTCTATTGCTGGAATAGGCACTAGAGAAGCAGCGTATATACTTGTTTTCAATGATTTAGGATTTAGTAACGAACTCGCAATTTCTTATTCTGTTTTAATACTTATAATTTGTTATTTATTCAATGTAGTATGGGGTTTTCCTGCTTGGCTTTTGGAAACTAAATAGAAAGCATAAGTTTGTCTGCATTAACTACTTTAATCATTTTAATATTTCTATTATCATCGCTGATTTTCATAGGACAGTGCATAATTCAATATTTTGAGATCCGGTTTAAATATACTTATGAAAGCGTTTTAGTATCACTATGTTTTGGATACTTTATTATAAGCTACATTTTATTCTTTTTAGGAATTTTAGGATTTATAAATAAGAATTTATTTGTATTATTATTTGTTATTTTAATAGTTTCAGGATTTAGTTATTTTTTCTTTAATTATAGAAATTTCAATCTTGGAAACATTTACTTTTCAATAAAAAATGTTTGGAATAGAAATAATTTATTTGGATATGATTTACATATCATTTTGTTCTCTATTTTGTTTTCCTACACTTGTAGTATAATTAGTTCATTTTCATATCCTACCGAATCTGACTCGATCACATATCATTTGGCTTTACCCAAACTTTTTCTTGCTCATGGTCAATTCGTCTCAACACCTCTATATAAAGATTGGATGTCACCTTTTAGTGTAGAAACCTATAATATATTCTTATTATCTATATCTACAGAATATGCAGCTGTAGTTTTCAATTGTCTAGTTCAAATATTATTGTCATTTTCATTATTCTTACTTATCTCATCAAGGTTTTCTAAACAGGCTGGGATATTTGGAATTATTACATTTTATTTATGTCCTGATATGGTAATTCTGTTCAACAGTGCAAAACCTGATGGAATTTTATTTGGGTTGATTTTCCTTTCTTTTCATTACTTATTTTTATGGTATGAAGGGAGTGAGAGGAAATATTTTTTCCTCGCATCAATTTTTTCTGGATTTGCCTTAGCTACAAAATACCAAGCATTATATTTTTTTGTAACAATATGTATAATTTGTTTTTTAATGGTCGTGTTTAAGCTCAAGAAGGAAAATATAAAGTCTTCTTTAAAATATTTATTTATTTTTGGGTTTATTGCTTCCGCCATCTCAAGTCCGTGGTATATAAAAAATTATATCCTTACAGGGGACCCAATATGGCCATTTGGGTTTGATATTTTCGAATCTAATTTTTGGTCGGAAAAACTAAATTTAAAATACAAAAATTGGAGCTTAGGTCCTGGGAAATCTACTTTTAATTATATTTTTGGATTTTGGAATATCACATTAGAGCAAGAAAATTGGAAATGGGGTTTATTAATTCCATATTTGCCTTATAATTTAGCTTTACTTCCTGGTATATTCTTTTTCAAAAGGTCTAATAATGAAAAATCAATAATTTTTTTTATATTGATTTCTGTTATAATATTTTATTCGATCTGGTTTAGTGGTTATCAGCAAAAAAGATATTTATTACCAGCAATGGGGCTTTTGAGTGTCATTACTAGTCCTATCTTTGTTGAGATGTATAAGCATAGGTTAACAAAGTATGCTGCAAGGTTCTTGCTATATTCAGTTTTATTATTTTCTATCTTTTATACAGTCTTTTTTAATATTGGATTTTTTTCAAATGCATTCGGCTTTGAAACTAAAAATAGTTTTTTAAATCGTAAAATTAACTTCTATGATGGTATTAAGTATATAAATGAAAACACTCCAGAGGATGCGGTTATTTTAGTTAACGATTTAAAAACATTTTACTTTAATAGAAAGTGGGTATACATTCCTTTGTATGTCCAGGATGATTTCAATTTAGACTTAAACAAAGCTGTTAAATTTCTAAAAGATAACAAAATTACTCATATTTTTAATCCTTATAACCGAGAAAAAGAAAAAATTATAAATGAATTAATAAAAAATAAATTTATTGAGTCAATATATGAAAACCAATCTAGTAAAGTTATTTTAAGCCGAAGTTTATCAAAATATGGCACCACTAGTATTGTAATTTATAAGGTTAATCAAAAGCGATATAATTAATAAAAACATAAATAATTAAATTCTTTATTCTTCCTTCTAAATATTTTTAGTTCTTAATGCATAATAAAATAGTACTGAAAAAAAATAAGTTGAAAAAAAATAAAAATGATATAATAATTTTATATGGGCCTCCTTGGTATGGCGCGTCTCAGATGAGTAAACATCATTTTGCAAAATTCCAGTCTATCAATAGGAATGTATTATATATTGAGGCACCAATAAATCCTTTATCTTTAATTACAAGGACAAAAATTGCTTTAAGTTCTTTGAAAGCATTTCTAATCAGACCAAACAAGGTTCAGGATAAATTATGGATTGCATCATATTTTTATTTACTTCCATATAGGGGGAGTAAATTTTTTTTTGGAGCAAGATGGGTGAATAAACTTAATCAATGGTTCGTAGGTAAATTTTTATTCAAGGATGTCCAAAAACTTAAACTAAACAACCCTATTATATTTGTTGGTGGTGCTCATGGTTACGATTTATTACATTTATTCAAAGAAAATTTTATTATTTATCATTGTAGTGATGATTACACTTTTGTACCTAGTTTTCCTGATACATTCTCTAATTTGGAGCAGGACTTGTTTAAAAAGTGTAATGTAGTGATAACGACTGCTGAAGAACTGACAAATGCTAAATCCCATTTTAATTCAAATATTTTCACAGTGCCAAATGGAGCTGATATCGAGTTTTTTTTATCGACTCAGAATGATGACATTTTAATTGACAATCAAATTAAAAAATTTGACTCACCAGTTATCGGATATATTGGGTCTGTCTTTGATTGGTTGAACAAACCTTGGATTAAAAAAGCGGCTGAAAAATATAGAGACTGGAATTTTGTTTTTATAGGACCAATAGAAACAGATATATTAGAATTGGAGAATATTCAAAACATTCATTTTTTTGGGCCAAGAGAATATAAATCCTTACCTAAATATCTAAAAGGTTTTAGCGTAGCAACTATACCATTTATTTTTAATAAAGTAACTTTAAGAGCTAGTCCAATAAAGTTTTATGAGTATCTTGCGTCAGGCATTCCAATAGTCTCCTCAAACTTGCCTGACTTAAAATTTTTTAAAAATTTTGCATTCTTAGTTGATGATTATGATAGTTATGAAAAGGCATTATATGATGCTGTGCATAATGATAATAGTGATTTCAAGAAGAAAAGAATGCAAATTTCAAAAAAGTATTCTTGGGACTCTAGATTTAAAATAATAGATCAAATAATAGATGATAACTTATAAATATTTGAGATGATAAATATATGTGTGGAGTAGTAGGTCAAGTAGCCTTTAAAAGTCAAATAGATGAAAAAACATTAATTGAACTTAGGGATATGATAAATCATAGAGGGCCAGATGATAAAGGCATATATAAATCTCGTGATAAAATATGTTTTCTAGGTCATAGAAGATTATCAATTATTGATCTTTCAAAAAATGCCCAGCAACCTATGACTAGCAAAGATGGTCGATTTTCAATTATTTTTAATGGAGAGATTTATAATTATTTAGATTTAAAAAATAAATTAACTAAATCTGGTGTAAAGTTTAAATCAAGTTCAGATACTGAAGTTTTATTAGAATTATATATGAAGTATGGAGTTAAATGTCTTGACCGATTAAGAGGAATGTTTGTTTTTGCTGTCTGGGATGAACTCAAACAAGAATTATTTTTAGCAAGAGACCCTCTAGGTATAAAGTCTGTTTTTTATATTAAAACAAAGGATGGTATAATTTTTTGCTCAGAACTTCGGCCACTAAGAAAATTGAACTTGTGTGGGAATTTAAATTTTAAAAATATCAATACTTTCTTAAAGAAGGGGTCAATACCATCCCCAGACACAATTTTTGAAGGTGTAAAATCATTAGAACCAGGTAATTTTTTAGTTGTATCCAAAAATCAAAAGATTGAAAAGTTAAATTATTGGGAATTAAGCTCGTTAGAGCTTGATGAATTACAAGCCAATAATAGAAATGAAATAGTAGCGTTTACAAAAGAGAGTTTGTTAGAATCTATGAAATCACATTTAGTAAGTGATGTGCCAGTTGGAGCATTTTTATCTGGAGGCATAGACTCTTCTGCTATTGTTTCCTTAATGAGACAATCTGGACAAAATAAAATAGGTACGTTTTCCCTAGCTTTTGAAAATCAATTATTAGATGAATCTTTATATTCTAAGCATGTATCCGAGTTATTTGATACTGACCATCATGAATTAGTTGTTACTAATGATAAAATTTCTAATTATATCGATAACTTTATTAAATCAATGGATCAACCAACTATAGATGGTTTAAATACTTATATAGTATCTAAATTGGCTAAAAATAATGGTTATAAAGTAGTTACATCAGGTATAGGTGGCGATGAGCTTTTTAGAGGATATAATCTGTTTAAAATTTTACCAAAAATTGATTCAATATTTAAGTATAGTCCCTCCTCATTTAATAAAATTTTAAGTTATCTAATTCAAAGACTAATTTCACAAAATAGAATTAATTCGAAATGGGGAAGGTTTTGTTCTGCAATATCTCCAAATTATTCATTTGTTAAATTATACGAGCAAAGTCGAGCTTTATTCTCTAATCAAGAAATAAGAAATATATTGAATTTAGATTGTGAGAATTTTGAACAGAATGATGATCAAAGATTAATTGAAATTTTTAATACCCAAAATAGTCTCGAGAGTAAAATATCAATGATGGAAACATACAGATATCTTGGCTCGCAACTCTTATATGACTCAGATATTTTTAGTATGGCGAATTCTATCGAATTAAGAACTCCATTTATTGACAAAACTCTTTACGAAAAAATTTACAGTATAAAAAATGATGTATGGTTTAATGATAAAAAGTATAATAAATCACTTTTAGTTGATGCCGTTGGTGATTTGCCTCATGAAATATACAATAGGCCAAAAATGGGATTTGTATTACCAAAGAATTTATTTTTAAAAAAAGAGATTTATGAAATAAAAAGTGAGATTTTAAATAAAGATTATTATAATAGTCTTGAAAAAAATTTTGTAGATGGTAAAATACATTATTCAAAAATTTGGTCAATTAGAATTTTGGATGAATATATATCAAGTGTTCAAAATTAAATTATTATTATGAATATCGGAGTGGATGCTTCAGACCTATTATCAGGTGGGTCGATTACTCATTTAAAAGAGTTTTTAGCGTATTCTGATAAGTCAAAGCATTCGTTTAGTGCTATAACAGTTTGGGCTCCGAAGAAGTTAATAAAACAACTAACCAAAAAAGCTTTTATAAATTACATCGAAGTTAATTTTGATAGTAATGGTATAAAAAAAATTATTTGGAAAAAATTTTTATTGGATCGAGAACTTGTCAATCATCAAATAGATATATTATTTGTTCCTGGTTCATTTTTCTTGGGTAGTTTTCGTCCATTTGTACAAATAGCAAGAAATTTACTTCCATTCGATAAGAAATTAGTTAATCTGTACCGTTATAGGATGCAGTATTTTCGTCTGCAGGTTTTAAAACTGCTTATGAAAAAATCATACACTAATTCAGATGGATTAATTATGCTATCTAAAACTCAAAAAAAAATAATGGATCAATTCATTCAAAACTTTAAAGGCCAGGTTGAAATTGTACCGCATGGTGTAAGTAAAATGTTTGACAAAAATAGAAATAATGAAAAAAATGTTCTGTTAGGAAATTCCAAAGTTTTGAGAATCGGTTATGTATCAATAATTGATTTTTATAAAAATCAGATTAATGTTTTGAAAGCTGCAAAAATTTTAAAAGAAAAGGGCTATGAATTTTCTTTAGAATTTGTAGGAAATAAATATGAACCTGCATATAAATTATTTCACAAGCTATTAAATGAAATTGATCCTAAAAATAATTACATTAAATATTTAGGTATAATTAATCATGACTTACTACAAAATTATTACAAAGAAATTGATATTTTTATTTTTGCTTCTAGCTGCGAGGCTTTCGGACAAATATTGACTGAAGCTATGAGAAGTGCACTTCCTATTGCATGTTCAAACAAAAGCACTATGCCTGACACGCTTGGAGATTGTGGCGTATATTTTGATCCTGATGACATCTCATCCATAGTTCAAATCATTGAGATATTAATTAATGATGAAAGTCTTAGAAAAAAAATATCAAAAAAAGCGTATGAAAGGTCAATGTCATTAAGCTGGGAATCAACAGTGGATAAAACATATACACTCATTTCGGATGTTTCAAAAAAAAATAAAAAATTAAACTAATTTTCCCTAATTTTTGCAGAGCATATGACTCATATATAGTCTTTAACTCACCAAAAATTGTTATTTTAGAAATATATTAATTTAAGGAAATCTAATGAGTGTAATTTTAGGCATTAACACTTTTCATGCTGGCTCTTCAGCAAGTATTGTTGTAGATGGTAAACCAATTTTTGCTGTTGCTGAAGAGCGATTAAATAGAAAAAAATATTATGCTGGATTTCCCGTTCTTTCTATCCAAGCATGTTTGGATTATACTGGAATTAAAATTGGAGATATTGATTATGTAACTGTTGGAAGAGATTCAAATGCTAACCTTCAAGAAAAGGTTAAGTATACTATAAAAAACCCTTCAAGGTTATTAAATCTTTCAAAAATTAAAAGTGCTAGAAGTTCTTTGAATGACATTAAGAGTTTGATGTCATCAAAAATGGAGATTCCTATCGAAAAACTTAAATTTCAACAAATAAATGTAGAGCACCACTTAGCTCATATATCCAGTGCTTTTTTTATCTCTAAATGGGATCGTTCAGCAGGTTTATCCTGTGATGGATCTGGGGATTTTGTTACTAGCATGATGGCGGATTGTTTTGATGATAAAATTGAAATTAAGAATAGGATTTATGTACCTCATAGTCTGGGTTCTTTCTATACAATGATATCTGAATTTATAGGCTACAAAAAATATGGTGATGAAGGTAAAGTAATGGGCTTATCTGCATTAGGTGAAGGAGAATACATCGATGATCTTAGTGATATGGTTTTATTGAATGATGATGAGATGAAATTAAATCCAAAGTATTTTCTTCCATTTGGTTCAAATCAAGGTGTTCGTATAACAGATGAAGGTTCTATGGCTATGACCAGACATTTTTCGGATGAAATGATAAAAGTTTTTGGAGAACCAAGAAATCCAGGAGATGAAATAACCAAAAGAGATAAAGATTTAGCTTTTTCAGTACAACATGTTTTCGAGAATGCATATTTGCATTTACTTAATCTGCTACATAAAAAAGTACCAAATGATAAAATAGCTATGGCAGGGGGGTGTGTATTAAACAGTGTTGCTAATGGGTTGATTTTTGATAGGACACCATTTAGAGATACATGTATTCAGCCAGCAGCAGGAGATGATGGGCTATCTATTGGTTCAGCGCTCTATGCTAGTAATGTTATATTGAAAGAGGGTAAAAGGTTCGAGATGGTTGACTCTTACCTTGGACCGGAATATTCTGATAGTGTAATTAAATCAGAACTTGATAAAAGAGGCATAAAATATCAAAAATTGAATAAAAAAGACCTTATTGAAAAAACCTCAGAGGAAATTGCTAAGGGCAACGTTGTTGGATGGTTTCAAGGTAGAATGGAATGGGGTCCAAGAGCGCTAGGAAATAGGTCAATTTTATGTCACCCGGGTAAAAGCGATATGAAAGATATATTAAACTCAAGAATCAAACATAGAGAGTCTTTTAGACCATTTGCTCCTGCCATTTTGAAAGAACACCAAGATGAGGTCTTTGAAAAGAGTTATCCTTCACCCTTTATGCTGCACGTATACAAAATTAAAAAAGCATGGCAAGAAAGATTACCAGCGGTAAATCACCTTGATAATACTGGCAGACTGCAATCCGTAAGCAAACATGAGAATGCTTTATATTATGAACTCATCAATTCATTTTATAAAAGAACAGGTATCCCAATTTTGTTAAATACAAGTTTTAATGAGAATGAACCCATTGTTTGTGAACCAAGTCAAGCTATTGACTGCTATAAAAGAACAAAAATGGATGTGCTTTCAATTGGCTCATATTTTTGTGTTAAATAAAAATTTCTAAAACATCTAAAATATTAAAAACATTACAAATTCCTTCTGGTTTTGTTATGGAGTGGGAGGAAGATGGTAGTTACCTATTATCTTGTAGAAACTCTTTGTTTTATGTAAATGATTTGGATGAACAACCAATTCATTTGTTAGATTTTCCAGCACCTTTTATAAAAACTTGGATATGTAGATTTAGAATATTTCAAAGGCTTTTTCGTTTTATGTTTTATAATGTAATAAAACTTAATGATGGAACAATTTTTATGACCTTTGGTAATGAACTTGCTACTTATAAGAATGGAAAAATTAAAATGATTGACACAAGTGGAAAACGATTTAGAGTATTGAGGTCTGGTTGTGCATATGATAATAAACACTTTGTATTTTTTGGAGAATATTCAAAAAATGAAAATAAAGATCCAGTTAACGTTTACAAATATGATACAATAAATGATGAACTTGAAATTGTTTATACTTTTAAAAATGGTGTCATTAGGCATGTCCACGGAATATATTATGACAAATTTTCGGAAAAACTATGGTGTGTTACTGGAGATGATCTAAAGGAATGTAAAATGATTTGTACAAGTGATAGTTTTAAAACTATAGACATTATTGGAGAAGGTGATGAATCATGGAGATGTGTTAGTCTAATTTTTACAAAAAAATATATTTATTACGGCACTGACTCTGAATTTCAGCAAAATTACTTGTATAAAATATGCAGAGAGTCTATGGATAGAAAAAAATTGTCAAAGGTAAATGGGCCAGTATATTACTCAAAATTAAAAAGTGATAATATTTTTTTTGCTACGACTGCTGAATTAAGAGAAGAAGATGAAGGTTCTGTTTATAAAGGCATTTCCCCAACTATATATGCAGTTCAAAGCGATGATATTGTAATTGAGGTTTTCTTTACAAAAAAGGATTCATTTTCACCAATATATTTTATGCCGGGTTCAATCCATTTTAGTAGAGGTGTATCAAGCAGTGCTGAATTGTATTTTTACTGTGTTGGTGTTAAGAAATATGATAATAAAGCTCTATCGTTATTAATTGAATAATAGATAGAATGTTATTTCAATCACAATATTTTATAATTTTTTTCATTTTTGTTTTTTCTATTCATTGGATTTTACCAAAGAAAAGAAATAGACATTTTTTACTTCTTTTATCTTCCTATGTGTTCTATATGTTCTGGAACATTAAACTAGTTTTCCTATTGATATTTTCATCATTGCTGGATTTTTATATAGGTAATAGGATTTATAAAAAAAGAAGTTTTCATTTAGTTTTTTTCAGTGTTGCAATGAACCTATCAATATTAGGTTATTTTAAATATTATAATTTTTTCATAGAATCTCTTCATGCACTACTCTCACAAGTTTTTAATTACGATTCTAGTTTCTCTACACTAAACATAATACTTCCTTTAGGTATTTCATTTTATACTTTTCAGAGCATGAGTTACACAATAGACATTTATCGTAGAAAGTACAGACCTTATAATTCATTAATGAATTTTGCTCTATATGTGTCATTTTTTCCGCAATTAATTGCAGGTCCGATAGTAAGAGCAGACTATTTTAAAAAGCAAATTGATAGAAAAGTTAATCTTAGTTTTAAACTAATAAATACGGGTGTTAGCCTCTTCATAATAGGCTGTTTCAAAAAGATAGTTCTAGCAGATCAAGCTGCAGTTTTTTCAAATGAATTTTTTTCTAATCCTTCATCGTATACATTTTTTATTTCTATTGTTGGTGTTATGGCATTCTCTTTTCAGATCTATTTTGATTTTTCAGGATATACAGATATGGCAAGAGGCCTTGGGTATCTACTGGGATTTAGGTTGCCAGAAAATTTTTTACATCCTTATGGAGCACTTGGGATAAAAGATTTTTGGCGAAGATGGCATTTATCCTTATCTAGTTGGCTAAGAGATTATCTTTATATCCCCCTAGGTGGTTCCAGAATAAGCGCTTCTCGGACAAAAATTAATCTTCTTATAACTATGTTACTTGGTGGTTTATGGCATGGCGCCTCATGGAATTTTGTTATTTGGGGCGGTATTCATGGTTTATTATTATCCTTAGAAAATTATATAACAAATGTGTTTAATTTTAATAATTTTAGTAAAGTCGCAAATTTAAGTTTTAAAGTTTTTACTTTTTTTGTAGTCTGTTTTACTTGGATATTTTTTAGAGCGGAAACTTTTAGTGACTCGATAGTCATATTAAAATCATTTACTGTTATTAATATAAATGATTTTTTTCATCAATTGTATTTTTTTGGAATTAGAAATTGGATTTTCGGTTTTATTTTACCGTTTTCTATTATAATTATTGGAGCCTTTAAACCAGTTAATAAAACCTTTAAAAGTTATGAAGTTTATGGCCTCTTTGTAATATTAGTTTTGTTATTAACCATTTTTCTAGTTGGCGGAGGTGGAAATGAATTTATTTACTTTCAATTTTAGTGATGGATAAAAAATATTTTTTAATATTCATTTTAAGTTTTTGTGTTGTAAATATTGCAGTTTCTCTTCTGCCAAACGGTCCTTATATGTCGATGTTTAAAAACTCAATTAAATTATCTAAAAAATTTAGACAAGAATATGAAGTAATTCTATATGGAGATTCAAAAGGGACTATGTTTAATAAAGATTACTTTGATAGGAAGATACTTTCTTTAGCTTGTGAAAATAATAGTATTCTTTTTTCAAAGTTTTTGCATGATGGGATAATAAATAGCCAAAAAAAATCATTAAAAGTTGTAATTATATTTTTAGGACCAAATAACTATAATAAAAATGGCATTTTTGTTACCAGAGATTTTGGGCTTAGACGATTGGCAAAATTAAGTGATATTCCTGCTATTATTGGATATGATAATGGATTTGATAATGCCTTAGAAATAATATCTAGTAAATTAATTCCAATTTATGCTAGAAGGATGGAAATTCGTGATTTTGACATTGTTAAGAATATGGTATCATTAAAATATGAAAATTTGTTAACACAAGGAATGAGACATAATACAAAACAGGTTGATTTATTAAAAATTTCGGCAATAGATAAAAGTGCTGATCGTAATTATTTACTTACATATAAGAGGTCAGTATATAACAATTTTGAGTTGTCTCATTTACATACTCAGTTTTTATTGGAAATTATAAATGTTAACAGCGCTTTGGGTATAAGTACAGTCTTAATACAACTACCAATTAAAAATGAAATGTTAGAATTGCAAAAAAGTTTAGTCAAACAAGGATTTGATGAGTTAATTGATAAAATTATAGAAAGTAATGATATTTTATATTTTGATCTAAGAAATCAAAACTATGATTTTTCTGATATTAATCATTTAAGTAGTAAAGGAGCTTATGACCTAACTAAAAATTTTATTAATCCATTAATTGAAAAACTCATTCTATCTAGGTAATTAATATGTGCGGAATATTTGGTATTCATTCTAAAGGAAAGTTCAACATATCAAATAATATTTTGGAGCATAGGGGGCCTGATGGATGGGGTGTAAAATATTTTAAAGAAGAAGATGAGCATCTGACTTTTTTTCATTCAAGACTTGAGGTCATTGGTTTAGGTAATCAAGGAGAGCAGCCATTTAGTCAAGAGGGTTACAATTCTTTACTTACATATAATGGTGAAATATACAATTACAAAGAAATTAGAAATTATATTAAGAAAAAATTTAATTTTAATTTTCTGACTAAAACTGATACGGAAGTACTTTATGCATGTCTGAATAACGAAGGAGTTGAGAATACATTAAATATGATTAATGGTATGTTCTCTTTTGCTTTCTACACTTTGGATGACAAAAAAATTTATTTGTGCAGGGATAATCTAGGTATCAAACCAATGTATTATACTTCATTTGAGGACTGTTTTGCTTTTACTTCAGAAATAAAAGTTTTTTTTGAACATAATATTATAGAACCAGTTTTAAAAAAAGATATTTTAGGAGAGTACCTAGCAAATGGATGGGTTTATGAACCTGATACATTGTTTGCTGGTGTGTATAAGTTACAGTCTGCCAGTTATCTTGAGTATGATGTCAAATCAAAAAAAATTACTATAAATCAATATTGGCCCCTTGATAAAAAGAAAAATGTTAGAGATCTTGACAAAATAATAAAATCTCAAACTGTCTCAGATGTGCCAGTTGGCATATACTTTAGCGGGGGTTATGATTCATCTCTTATTACATTAAGTTTATTAAACGAGAACATGACTCATTTTAATCTTGACTTAGATTCATCAGAAAATCAAGTCGTGGATTTAATAGAAAAAAAATATAAAATTAATATCAAGAGGATTAAACCTAATAATAGTAAGCTAGAATTATATGATAAGCTATTATTTCATATGGATGAGCCAATTTCTGACCCGGCAATTATTCCAGCTTATGAACTTGCAGCTATAGCAAAATCAAATGGACTTACCGTTATGCTTTCAGGAATGGGAGGCGATGAAGTAGATGGTGGATATACTAGGCATAGAATTATAAATAACCTCGCTGTTGCTAGATTGATCCCAGATTTTATATTAAGATTGATTTTCAGAAAAAAGAAAAGAGATTATTTTCGTTTGAAGTCATTTCTTAATGATCCGACTCCAAAAAATTATTTTTCACTCACATCTTATATGAATAAAGAAGATATTAATTCTTTAGTGGGATATTATTGGGAAGAAAAATATTATAAAAAGATTGAATCACTTACAGATGGATTTAGTGAAAGAAAGAAATTCTATATACTCGATCTCAAAGGTTTTTTAGCTAGTCACAACCTTTTGTACATGGATAAAAGTTCAATGGCTGCCTCCATAGAAGTGAGAGTACCGCTTTTAGATAAGGACTTTGTATTGTTTATGTTATCAGATATTGAAAATAGGAATAAACTTGGATCAAAGCGTTTTATAAAAAAATTATTTAGAAAAAAAATAAAAGAGAAAATTCACATTAAAAAAGCAGGTTTTTCATATCCTATAAATGAATTTATTATTAATAAAATTAATTGGATTGAAATAATTAATTTTTTTAGTTCAAAAAATATTTTGGATACTAAAATTATTTCTAATTGGGTAAGTCAGGCAAAATCAGATGAAGATTTAGTAGATATGAAACTTTGGCACATATACACTTTATACAGATGGCTTAAAATATTTAATGTTAATGTTTAAATAATAAATTAATAAAAAAATAAGACTAAAATATTGTGTTTAATAAATATTTGATCATTTTATGATAAATAATATTTAATTTTTAAGCACTATTCTTTCATTCAAACTCACATTTAAGAAATAATTTGAAACAGATATTCCAAGATTTAAAGACAAAAAAAATCAGCATTGAAGAATTGCCAGACATATCAATAAAAGAAGGATGTGTTTTAATACGAACTCATTATTCTGTGATAAGTAGTGGAACTGAAAAAACAATAATTGATACAGCTTCCAAAAATTTATTGCAAAAAGCTCATGCTAGACCTGATTTAGTCAAACAAGTAATAGCTAAAGTTAAAAAAGATGGTTTACTAGCGACCTATGACTCTGTCCTTGATCGACTTGATGCGCCTATACCCTTAGGCTATAGTGCCTCTGGAGTTGTATTAAATGTTGGCGAGAAAGTAAATAATTTTAATGTAGGCGATCGTGTCGCTGTCGCTGGAGCAGGGTACGCTAATCACGCTACTATAAATTGTGTACCTGAAAACCTTGTTGTAAAAGTTCCTATAGAAGTGTCTTTGAAAGAGGCAGCCTATGCTACGATTGGAAGTATCGCAATGCAAGGAGTTAGAGTAGCAAAGCCTCAAATTGGAGAATATGTGGCTGTCTCAGGACTTGGTTTAGTAGGCCTAACAACAGCTATGATTTTGAAAGCTAATGGTTGTATGGTTTGTGGAATTGATTTAGATCAAAAAAAGATTGATTTAGCAAAAACTTTAGGTTTAGATGTTTTAATTAATTTGAACAATAATAATGCTGGACAAATTATAAATGATTTTTCAAACGGTAGAGGTGTTGATCATACTGTCATTTGTGCCTCTACTGATAGTAACGCACCAATTTCACTTGCAGGTGATATAACAAAATCGAAAGGAGTAGTTACCGTTGTCGGAACAGTGGGAATGGATATCCCTAGGCAGCCTTTTTATTTAAAGGAACTAGAATTAAGACTTTCAATGTCCTATGGGCCAGGGAGGTATGATAAAAGTTATGAGGAGATGGGACTAGATTATCCTTATAATTATGTTCGTTGGACAGAAAATCGTAACATGTCTTCTATTTTAAATTTGATTGCTACTGACAAATTAGATTTTTCTAAGATTACCACTCATGTTTTTAAATACGAAATGGCTATGGAAGCTTATAACACAATAAAAAGCGAAGAATTTTTTGTAGGTATCATTCTTGATTATGATGTTAAATCATTAGAAGTCCCATATGAACCGCAATTAAGAAATTATCTTTCTAAACCATCATCGTTAATGAATAGAGATATAAAAATAGGATTTATTGGTCTAGGTAATTACGCTTCATCAAAATTGATTCCTAGCCTAAAAAAAAATAACTTGGTTGAATTTGTTGGTTTAGCAAATGCCACGGGTATTAGTTCAAAAAATAAAGCTAATAAGTATAAGTTCTCTTACTATTCCGCTAATTATAATGAAATTATTCTTAATAACGAAATTGATACTATTTTTATATCAACTAGACATTCAAATCATTTTAAGTTATCCAAGCTTGCTATAGATAATGGTAAAAATGTTTTTGTTGAAAAACCTCCTTGCATTAATGAATTTGAATTGGATGAATTAATTAAGCTCTATGAAAATAATATTTGTTCCTCAAACGTAAAGTATATGGTTGGATTAAATCGACGTTTTTCACCACATGTTATGAAAATTAAAAATGAACTATCAAAAACCAAATCTAAAACTCAAATACTGTACAGAGTAAATGGTGGACCAATCCCATTGACTAGTTGGACTCATGAAATTAAACATGGCAGTGGCATGTTAATTGGTGAGATGTGTCATTTTATAGATACAATAACTTATTTAATAGGTTCTCAACCAAGAAAATTATTTGCCTACCAAGTGGATTTTTCTGATGAAAACACATACAAAAAATCCGATAATATAATTGTAAATTTGAAATTTGATAATGGCTCAGTCGCAACTTTATTTTACAACACTTTAGGAAATAAAAATCTAGAAAAAGAGCATATTGAGATATATAGTGGAGGGCAAATCGGTGTAATTAAAGATTTTATTTCTTCAAAAATCACTACTGATTCCAAAAACATCGTTAATAAAACTAATCGTCAAGATAAAGGACAAGACAATATGCTTATTAACTATATAGACTCAATTAAATACGATAAGCCTTCTCCAATATCCTTTGAAGAGATTTCAACAACAATGAGAGTTGTTTTTTCAATTAAAAAATCAATAGAATCTAATTTACCGCAAAATATATAAATGAGTGGTAAATGGGGATAATTAATCGTTATAGTTACTTATCTAGAATAATTAAAGCATATCTCACACCTTCTGTTAGCCAACTATCCTTTTGGCATGGTAGGCCAGAAATAAATCACATTAATAATATGGAAAAACCTATACCATATTATATGAAATTTAAATACAAGGCTAATTATAAAGGTAAATATGACTCTAGTGGTATTCCTCTTTTAAATTATCATGGTAATATTGGTTTACAGTATAATCCAATAGCAATTGCACAATATGGTTTAGGTAATTATAATATATTTCTAGAAAATCATGATATTATAAGAAAAAATAATTTCATTGTAGTAGCAGAATGGCTTTGTGATAATTTGATTGAAAACGATAACCAAGTACCAGTTTGGTTTCATGAATTTGATTTTGAATATAAAGAAATACTTAAGTCACCTTGGTATTCTGGCCTTGCTCAAGGAATGGGAATATCTTTACTATTAAGGGCCTTTGAATTAACAAAAGAAACAAAATATATAGACAAAGCTAAAATGGCATATATTTCATTTGAAAAAACTATTGATGAAGGGGGAGTAATCTACATCGATAAGAATGGTTTTAATTGGATTGAGGAATATATTGTTTCTGAACCTACACATATCTTAAATGGATTTATTTGGGCTCTTTTTGGTGTTTATGATATGTGGAAATTTAATCATAGCAAGCATGCTAAGAATCTCTTTATGTGTTGTGTAAATACGTTGGAAAAAAATCTTGAAAGGTATGATGTGGGATATTGGTCTAGATATGAACTAACTGAATTTAATTTTAAAATGCTTGCCAGTCCTTTTTATCATGATTTGCATATCGTTCAATTACAAATTTTTTATAATATGACTAATAAATTTTTTTTTAAAGATTCTGCTGATAGATGGTCAAAATATAAATTATCTAAACTAAATAGATACCGGGCATTTATTGAAAAATCTTTGTTTAAAATTTGCTATTATTAGTAAAAAATTCGAGGCATAATAATGAAAATATTATTTTTATCTTTTTATTTTCCGCCTGACTTTTGCGCTGGTTCGTTTAGAGCCAATGGTTTAAAAAATGCATTTCTAAAGAATGAAGATTTAACCAAGCTCTTAATTATAACGACATATCCACAAAGGTATGGACATATTAAAAACGTTCCTATAATTGAGGATACTCATAACTTCAGTATAAAAAGAATAAAAACTCCAGAACATAAAAATAAATTCTACAGACAAATATATAATTTTTTTGTCTTTAGTATTCATTCTTTGTTATTTGCATTAAAAAATAGAAAATCCTTTGATCATATTTTTATTACTTCTTCAAGGTTCGGGACTGCCTTGCTTGGTTATTTAATAAGTATAATTGTTAATAAGCCTCTCCACACTGATATAAGAGATATTTTTTCTGATAGTTTAAATTCCATTACAAAATTAAAAAATCCACTTGGCAAAATAATCAAACACATAGTAAAAAAAACTGAAACATTAATATTGTCTAGATCTACATGGGTAAATTTTGTTTCTCCAGGATTTCTTGATTATTTTAAACAAATTCCAAATTCAAAAGTGACTGTATTTACTAATGGCATTGATGATATCTTTTTAGATAATTATTCAAAATTAGTTCAAGATTTTCCAAAAAAAGTTCAATTGCCTTTAAAGGTGATCTATACTGGGAATATAGGATTAGGTCAAGGGCTAGAAAAAGTAATTATACCTATTGCAAAACATTTTAAGAATAAAATTGAGTTTAAAATAATTGGTGATGGTAGCGCATTAGATTTATTATTGGAACATATCAATGATAATAGATTACATAACATTATAATTATTCCTCCTATGAGAAGAAATAATTTGATTAAACACTATGATAAAGCAGATATTCTATTTTTGCATTTAAATGATATCCCGGCATTTAAAAAAGTTCTGCCATCAAAAGTTTTTGAGTATGCAACTTATAACAAATATATTTTAGCTGGAGTGTCAGGCACAGCTCGAAAATTTCTAGTTGATAATTTAGATGGGGTTAATATTTTTGATCCTGGAGATTACAATAGTGCAATTATATTAATTGAAAAAATAATAAGCTCCTTACATGAGGAATCAAGAATTAATAACGAAGTATTTATCAAAAAATATGATAGAAAAGTTATTTCTGATAAAATGGTTAAATATTTTTTTAAGATAACTAAGGAGAATTAAATTAATATTTTATTAGCAGGTGGGACAGGGTACATAGGCTCTAATCTTTTTAAATATTTAAGGAAAAAATATAATGTTTTTTCAACTACTAGAGATGACAAAAATATGATTGATAATCATATATATATTGATTTTAAAAACCCCGATTCATTTAAAAATATTTTAAAAAAAATTGATAAGATTGATATTTTAATATTCTTGATAGGTTTGGCCCACGATAAAGGCAAAAATTCTAAAAAAGAAAAATTTATTAATACAAATTATAGAACATTTGTTAATCTTATTGATTTCATGAATTCATCAGGATCTTTGCCTAGAAAATTAATTTATGTAAGTACCATTTCTGTATATGGTGAAAAATTAAAAACTGATGTTTACAATGAAAATATTAATCCAGAACCTTGCACTCCCTACGCAATATCCAAGCATATGGCTGAAAAATATTTGTTTGATAATTATAAAAGTGATTACTGGATTCTAAGGTTAGCACCAGTCTATTCAGATGAGTTTTTATTAAATATTGACAGAAGGACTAAAGTCTTAAATAGATTTTATCGGGTTGGTTCTGGCCAAAATAAATTATCGTTGTGTAATTTGAAAAATATATTTTCTAGTGTTGAAGGAATAGTACAAGGTAAAATTAAAAATGGCACTTACAATTTATCAGATAATGTTATTTACAATTATAATGATCTATTAAAAACGCAAAATGCACAAAGCACTATTCATATACCAATTTTTGTCGTAAAAATAATATATTATTTTGGGAAGTTGATAAAAAATAATTTTTTAATTGAGAATTCTATAAAATTAATTTCTACAAACTTGTACCCCTCTGATAAAATGTGTGAATATTTAACTATTAATTATGATTTAAATGATTTGATAGATGTTAATTAGAAGGACAATAGTAACTTTAGTTTTGATATCTTTATCTCCAATTATATTCATTGTATCATTAATTATTTTTTTTTCAGATGGTCTGCCAATCTTTTTTAAGCAAAAAAGAATAGGTATAAATAATAAATTATTTTTCCTCTATAAATTTAGAACTATGAAAAATAGCACGCCTGAATTAGCAACCGATTTGTTAGAGGACCATGAAAAATATTATATAAAATTTGGTAACCTAATTAGAACTCTAAGCATAGATGAAATTCCGCAACTATTAAATATTTTTAAAGGTGAAATGAATTTTGTAGGGCCTAGGCCAGCTTTTTATAAACAAGATGAATTAATCGATTTAAGAACAAAAAAGAATATTCATTCGTTAAGGCCTGGAATTACGGGTTGGGCACAGGTTAATGGACGGGATAATATTTCACTAGAAAAAAAAGTTGAGTTAGATCAATATTATCTATGCAACGAAAACATATTTTTAGATTTAAAAATTATTTTTTTTACTTTATTAAAAGTATTACTAATTAAGGATGTAAAAGGATGAGTAAAAACATTATTTCGATAATAGGTGCTAGACCAAATTTTATGAAAATGGCACCAGTAATTAATTCATTGAAATCAATAGATGTAAATAATATTGTGGTTCATACTGGGCAGCATTATGACCAAAAAATGTCCAAGGATATTTTAAATGAATTAGGTTTTCAAGAACCTAAATACTTTTTGGGTGCAGGTGGCGGAACACAAGTGAACCAAATATATAAAATTATGAAACGTTTTGAGAAAATTTGCTTAAAAGAAAAACCAGTACTAGTCATTGTCGCAGGTGATGTTAATTCAACTCTAGCTTGTGCTTTAGTCGCTGTAAAAATGGATATCAAAATTGCACATGTTGAAGCTGGTCTACGTTCAGGTGATCTAGAAATGCCTGAAGAAATAAATAGAATATTAACTGATAGAGTATCTGAGTTACTTTTTACCACTGAGAAGAATGCTGAAAAAAATCTTTTAAAAGAGGGTATTAGTCAAGAGAAAATTCATTTTGTTGGAAATTGTATGATTGACTCTGTAAATAAATTCATTTCAAAAGCTACTGATTTAGAATTCTGGAAAAATTTAGGGTTTGGTAGGGAAGAATATTTATTGGCGACAATACATCGTCCCTCTAATGTAGATTCAAAAATTGACTTATCTATGGTAGTTAAAACTCTTAATGAAATCTCAAACAAATTACCAATTATTTTTCCGATACATCCAAGAACACGAAAAAAAATAGATGAATTTTCTTTAAAATTAAATAAATCTATCATGCTTCTTGAACCTTTATCTTATATACCTTTTTTGAGTTTAATGTCTGAGTCAAAAATTATTCTTACTGACAGTGGTGGCATTCAAGAAGAAGCCACCTTTTTAGGTGTTCCATGTATTACAATGAGAGAGAATACTGAAAGACCAATTACTACTGAAATTGGAACAAATATTTTAGCTGGGACAAAGTATGAAAATATTATTTTAATATTTGATAAGATTGTGAAAAAGAAAAATTTTAAGTATAAAATTCCTCCTCTTTGGGATGGCTTTGCGGGCGAGAGGATAAAAGATATAATTAAAAATGTAATATGAATTTGTCTTTCTCCAAAATATTTAAATTATTCTCGTTACAAATTATTCATTTTTATTATCTATTTGGATTCCAACCATTGGATATAGAAATAATGAATTTTCATGATGAAATAGCAAATAATGATAGATTTTATTTTAAGGACTTACAACAAAGGAATTTGATAAAATCGGATTTAAATGATTATGATTTGGTTTCAAAATTTATTTTTGGATCTGAGTTGAAGGAAGGCAATCCACTTAATTATTCAGATGTTCATTTTGAAGGTAAAATATCAAATTTTTATTTTCATATCAATCCAACTTTTATCAATTCTAGAAATAAAGGATATATTGGTTCAAAATACTCTAGATCAAATATAAGTGCCAGATTTGAACATGCATATTTGAAATATGAGCATGATAATTTTTACCTTAAAATTGGAAGATCTCCAGTTAATTGGGGTGAGGCTCATTCATATAGCATCATTCAGTCTGGTTTATCACCTGGATATGATCATATTGGCTTTAATATTAATTTAGTCAATATTAATTATGATTTAATTATAGGGCAATTAAGCTCTGTTGAAGATGAACGATATGGAAGAATTAAACGTTTTGTATCAGCAAAAAAAATAACATTTACTCCAAATGACAAGTTATCATTTGGATTTGGAGATCAAATAATATACACCGGCCATAATAGATCTATTGAACTGCATTATTTAAATCCTTTCATTCCATATTTTTTATCAGGTTTAGAGTATGAGGAAGACGAAACAGTGTTCGATAATGACAATTCTATGTTATTTTTATTCGGCAAATTTTCATATAAAAAATATCTTTCTTTTTTTGGAGAAGCACTGATTGATGACTTTCAAATAGATGAGACAAATAGACCAAATAAAATTGGGTTAAAAATTGGAATGAATGGTTATGTAACAATTATGAAAAACAAATTGTCCTTTTACATTGACCGTTCATTTATACAAGCATCAACATATATTCATAATGGTCTTTATACTAATTGGGACAATTTAAATTATAACTTGGGTTCTGTTTTTGGGGCAGGTAGTAAAAATTACTTTGGGCAATTTGTATATCATTTTTCCAAAAATATTAAATTATTACTTGAACTTAATCATCTTGAGAAAGAAAACTTTAATAATACAAACCTTGGAAATGATAATTATGAAAAAAATTTCATTTTTTATGACTTTAGTATTATTAAAAAATACTCAAATAATTATTTAAAGATTGGTAGAAAGAATTTCGATATACCATACGGAATTAAAAAAAATTTTTATCACCTAGGCCCAGATAAGTTTTATTTTTCCTATATGTATAATTTTAAGCTAAATTATTAAATAAAGGACGGAATTTAATTAAAAAAAATATTTAGCTATGAAATTTAAATATATATTAAGTTTAGTAATATAACTATACATAAAATTATATATCGCACAAAAATACAATGCTAATAAAGGTACAATGGTATTTAAAACTGACACATGAGAAAAATAAGTAGTTTAATTAACAACAAAAACTTTATCCTTTTATTAGTCTCAGACGTTGGACTAATTCTATTTTCAGTTTTCCTTAGTTCTTTTATTCGTTATGAATTTCAGGTTCTAAATGAATTCATTTTATCTTTCAATCAGAACCATGTATTTATTTTCGTATTCCTAAAGATTCTTTCATTTAGATCATTTGGGCTTTATAGAGGAATGTGGCGATACACAAGTGTTTGGGATTTATTTAATATTTTCAAGGCGAATACTTTGGCCACAATTTTAATTATCTTATGTGTATATTTTTTTAGAGGTTTTAGCGGCTTATCTAGATCAGTATTTATAATTGATTTTATCTTATGTGCGGTATTAGTGAGTTTATCAAGGTTAGGTATAAGAGTATTTTTTTCCCATATTCTGTCCTCAATCGAAGTGAATTATCAAGCATCGGTTAGAAAGAAAATTATATTGATTGGTGCTGGGGATACCGGACAAATAATTCTTCGTCAAATTCTTGTTAAGCACAGGGGAAAATACGAAGTCATAGGCTTCCTTGATGATAATTTAAATAAAATTGGGTCTAGAATTCATGATGTCGAAGTATTAGACTCAATTAAAAATATTCAATCTATAAATAAATATTATGATGAGATTTATATTTGTATCCCTTCAGCTTCTACTGCTAAAATGAGGGAAATAGTTAATTTTTGCAAATTAACAGAAAAACCATTTAAAACACTCCCATCAATATCTGAGGTAGTTGAAGGGAAAATTTCTCTATCACAATTAAGAGAGGTCTCGTTAGTCGACTTATTGGGTAGAGATGAGGTCAGTCTTGATAAGAAATCAATAAATAGGTTCATTAAAGGGAAAAGAATATTAGTTACTGGAGCTGGAGGGAGTATAGGATCTGAGCTAGTCAACCAGTGTGTTAAATTTAATCCTTCCATCCTAGTAATGGTTGAAATAAGTGAGCTTAATTTGTTTGAAATTGAGCGTCGGGTATTGGCTGAAAGTTCTGATGTTCTATTTAAACCAGTTCTGTCCGATATAAGAGATTTAAAAACTCTAGATCAGATATTTCTAGAATTCCAACCACAGATTGTCTTTCATGCAGCAGCCTACAAACATGTTCCAATGCAAGAATCATTTCCTTGGGAAGCTGTAAAAACTAACGTATTTGGAACAAATAATGTAGCTGAAATTTCCGTTAAACATGGTGTTGAAAAGTTTGTTCTTGTTAGTACTGATAAAGCTGTAAAGCCTACCAATGTAATGGGTGCTACAAAAAGATTGGCGGAAATAATATCTCAAAATTATAATAGAATTAGTCCGCAAACTGAATTTATGGCTGTAAGGTTTGGTAATGTTTTAGGAAGTTCGGGTAGTGTTATCCCTATTTTTCAGGAACAAATTAAAAATGGAGGTCCTTTAACAATAACTGATCCTGATATGGAGCGTTATTTTATGTCAATACCAGAAGCTAGTCAATTAATTCTCCAAGCCGGCTCCATAGGAGTTGGTGGGGAAGTTTTTATTTTAGATATGGGTGACCCAATTAAAATTGTTGATATTGCAAGTGAACTAATCCGTTTGTCTGGTTATGAACCAGATTTAGATATACCTATAAAAATCACAGGCACTAGGCCAGGAGAGAAAAAAATTGAGGAGTTGTCGTTGCCCACAGAAAAATTAGATGGTACTAGACATGATAGGATATTTGTCTTAAATAATATTGAATCTAACCAGGAGCAACTTTCAAAGATTGTCAAAGATATAGAAAAATTAAAAGTATTGACAGCGAATAGTAAACCAAACCAAATAAGATTATTATTGTCATCAGTACTACCTGAATATGAACCTGAAGATGACCCTATATTCTTAAATTTTAAAGGTGTAGAAGCATAATTTTAACTCACAAAACGAGTTCGAAAAATCTTTAAAATTATATCGTAGCTGTCAGACATTTTTAATTTTTTACCTTGATTAATATTTCTGCGTTTATAACTAACAATCTCTTCTCTATAACTTAAGTTATTTAAAACTATTTTTGCCATTATCTCAACCTCAATGCTAAATCTATCACTATCAAGATTAAATGATTTTATAGCTTCTGTATCTATAATTTTTAAACAACATAATACATCTGCAAAGTTTGTTTGATAAAAAATATTAAAAATACTATTAATAATAAAATTTCCTATTCTGTTTATTTCAAATGGTAATTTATAATTTTTTCCCCATCGAGTACCTAATAATACGTCATCATTTGAATTTTCAAATCTTTTAATGATAATAGGTAAATCACCAATATTTATTTCGAGGTCTCCATCCATTGTAATTATATTTTTACAAGATGCAAAATTTATTCCCTTCCTAATCGATGCACCCTTACCAATATTATTATTGTTTTTTATTATATGAAATTTATCAGAATGTTTATTCAGTAAATCACTAGTCCCATCATAACTTCCATCATCAATAATGATTATTTGGATGTTTTTATCTAATTTTTGAAGTTCTTTTAATAGCTCTGGTAATACTATTATTTCATTGTATAAAGGTATTATTAAACTATATGTCATTTATATGTTATAATTTTTTGTTAGAACCTTGACCTAGTCGTTTAATATGATTACTATCTTTATCTTTGAATACATTTCTTGTATCAATGATTAACTGACAACTATTATATATCAAGTCATAATCAATATCTGTATGATCTGTTACAACAATACATGCGTCATAATTTGATAAAACTTTCTTATTAAGAATTTTTTGGCCTATAATAGTTTCCTTATTCAAATTAAAACTTGGAATGTAGGGGTCAAAATAATCAATATTTGCACCGGAGTTTTTTAGTAGTAGAAAAATATCTAGTGCTGGAGATTCCCTAATATCATTAATATCTTTTTTGTATGCTACTCCTAATATTAAAAGGTTACTGCCTTTTAGTGTTTTTTGATTATCATTTAAATGCTCTGAGATTAAATTAAAAATGTGGTTTGGCATATTTGTATTTATATCACCAGCCAATTGTATGAACCTTGTATCATAATCTAGTTTTTTTAATTTCCATGATAGGTAGTGCGGATCTATAGGAATGCAATGTCCACCTAGACCAGGTCCTGGAGTGAATTTCATAAAACCAAATGGTTTCGTAGCTGCAGCATCAATGACTTCCCACGCATTAACACCCAGTTTTTCACACATGATTGCTACCTCGTTTGCTAATCCAATATTTATAGCTCGGAATGTGTTCTCAAGCAATTTTACCATCTCTGCTGTTTCCGTTGTACTAACAGGAATTACACTTCTTATTATCTTTTCATAAAGAATCTTCCCAATTTTTGTACAATCATTAGTAACTCCGCCGATGACTTTTGGTGTATTACTAGTATTGTATACTTTATTGCCGGGGTCAATTCTTTCAGGACTAAAGCATAAAAATATATCTTTACCTATAGAATGATTTTTTTCATTTATATGTGGTAGAATTAATTCACGGGTACTTCCTGGATACGTTGTACTTTCTAATGTAATTAGCATATTTTTGTGTAGGTAATTTTTAATCTGTTCCATTACTGATACTATATATGAAATATCTGGATCTTTCTGCTTATTCAGAGGGGTAGGAACACAGATAGAAATAGCATCAAGGTGTTTTACTACATTAAAATTTCGCGTTGCTTTTAAAAGTTTTTGATTAACAGAATTTTTTAATATATCATCATCAACATCATTTATATAATTATTTCCAGAATTAATGGAGTCGACTTTATTCTTATCAATATCAATTCCTATAACTTTGTATCCTGCACTTACGAATTCAATAGCAAGTGGTAAGCCAACATACCCTAGGCCGATTACACCGATAGATGCGGTTTTATCTTCAATTTTTTTTTTTAATTTCATCATCAATTTTAATTGTACCTTTATTTTGTCAGCATTTAGTTTTTGTGCGATATATAATTTTATGGACAGTTAGCAAATATTATATTGGAATTAAATTTATATACTAAAATAATCAGTAAATTTAATAAACTTAATATATATATGTTTGATAAACTTGATAATAGAATCCGATATGCAATTGGAATCATATTTATTATAGGTTCAATATTTGGGGGATTAGTAGGCTATGATTTAAAAAATATCGGCCAACAGTATAACCACATATGGGTTCTTTCTATAATTGCACTATATGCTGGAATTGATTGGATTTCAAAGGCAATGGATAATTAATATGCAACTAGAGTCAATCAATCCAAAAAATAATCAAATTATTAATTCTTGGGATATACATAGCCAGAGTAAAGTTGAGTCTATAATAAAAAATGCTCATTATGCATTTTTAGATTGGAGGAATACTAAGTTATCATTCAGGTTAAGCTGCTTAGAGAATATCTCAATGTTATTAAAAGAGAGATCGAAAGAATACGGTGTTTTAATGGCTGATGAAATGGGTAAACCTCTTTCTCAAGGTATTGCAGAGATTGAAAAATGTGCTTCCCTATGTGACTATTATGCCCAGAATGCTTTTGAGTTTCTAAAACCCAAAAATATTGATACGGGTAATCATAAAAGTTTTATAACCTTTCAACCAATTGGTCTTATTCTTGGTGTTATGCCATGGAATTTTCCGTTTTGGCAAGTTTTTAGATTTGCAGTTCCTTGTTTAACTGTAGGAAACGGTGCAGTGCTAAAACATGCTTCTAATGTTCAGGGTTGTGCAAGTGCAATACAAAATTGTTTTTCAGATGCTGGTTATTATGAAAATATTTTTAGTAACCTGAGTATCCCTGGAAATCAAGTTAGTTCTATAATTGAAAATTCTAAGATTTCCGCTGTTACACTTACCGGTAGTACTCCTGCAGGTAAAGCTGTAGCTAAGAAAGCAGGTGAGTGTTTAAAAAAAACTGTATTGGAACTAGGTGGAAGCGATCCTTATGTGGTTTTTGATGATGCTGAGATTAGTGTTGCTGTTGATGCTTGTATCGCTGGAAGAATATTAAACGCCGGCCAAAGCTGTATAGCGGCAAAACGTTTGATAGTAACAAAGAAGAATGTAGCTGAATTCACTGATAAACTAAAAAATAGATTATCATTAAAAATAATGGGCGATCCTTTAGATAATGTAGATATAGGCCCTATGGTTTCACGATCTGCACGAGATGAAGTTAATGACTTAGTCCAAAAGTCAATTTTAAAAGGAGCAGAACTTATACTTGGTGGAAAAATACCTGATGGTGAAGGCTCGTTTTATCCAATAACTATTTTAGTTGGAGTCAAACCTGGGATGCCAGCTTTTGATAAAGAAATATTTGGACCGGTTTTCACTGTTATAGTTGCTGAAAATGATGATGATGCAATTAGGTTGGCTAATAAAACAGAATTTGGATTAGGTTCTGCAATATTTACTAATGATATTAAAAAAGGAGAGGAGATTGCAAAAGAGAGAATGCAATCAGGCGCATGCTTTGTCAATGATTTTGTCAAATCAGATCCTCGTTTACCTTTTGGCGGAATTAAAATGTCTGGTTATGGAAGAGAATTGTCTAACTATGGTATGATGGAATTTGTTAATATTAAGACAGTTGTTATAAAAGTAAGTAATTGAATGATTAGGCAAAAATATATTATAATTTTTATTTTACATATGGTCACATTGTTTGGTCAAGAGAATAGATTGTTTTGGGATGGTCGAGAATGGAATAATATAAGGAAAACCTCAAACTATGATGATGCAATAGAGTATAAAATTAAAAGTACCTATATCAACGGTGTGTTAGATGGAAGACTTTATGGTTATCTGAAAACCTGGTCAAAAAATGCTACCCTTGCCAATGAGACATTTGGAGAAAGCGTTGATTATTTAACTGTCCGCGAAGTTATTACAAGTTTAAATCATTTTTATGATGATCCTTTGAATAGTTATATCCCCATACCATCTGCGATTGTAATTGCAAATCTTTATGGTCAGAGAGTGCCTATTGATATTATAGAAAAATATATCAAAGAATCGCGGGACTGGGTTAATAGCCTAGTATTAGAACTGGATACCCTTGATTATAGTAAACTTATAAAAGAAAAATACTTAAAGCATAAAATAGATAACTAGTCTATCCTTATAAAACCAATTTTATTATGCCAAGTAAATACCCTGGATTCACCGATAAATTTTATTTTAGATATATCAAATTCATACACATTCGGATTCTTAGTATTAACCATTGGGAAAGAAATACTTCTAGTCGTAGAGAATCCTGTTTGTAATGGAGGTTCATATCCATAGATTAAAACAATTCTTTTCTCATCTACAAGTGTCTTATTGCTATCAATTTCACGAACAAAACCTTCAACATAGTCTAGTGGTTTATCAGTTAGATTAGTGATTTGAATATTTACTAAGGTTATTGAATCATTAACTATTCTAGTTTTTAAATCGATCTCAAATGGTGTATCCACTTGTGCAATTGTAATTGCTGTTAGTGTAATAATAAATATGATTACTTTTCGCATAGTAAATAATAGATCAAATTAATACAAAAAATATTTTGAAAAAAATAAAGACCATAAAATTATTATTATTCATTTTATTTATTTCATTAGGTTTTGCACAAGTAAATATTGGTAACTGGAATGCATTAACTTGTCCATTAGATATTAGAGATATTGTTCAAATGGGAGGTAATACATATTGCGCTACAGGAGGAGGATTAATGTCATATAATAATGGCAGTTCTGAGGTTTATACTACTGTGGATGGTCTCCATAAAGTAGATATTCTATCAATCTCTAATGATTTATATAATAATATTTGGATAGGAGGTAAGTCTCCAAGTGGCTTTGTTCAAATTTATAATATTGACCAGGGCAATATTGACATTTTTGATTATGGGCTTACTGAAATTACTGAATTTTGGATTGGTGATAATATTGCATTTGCTTCTTTTATTGACGGCCAAGATCTTGGTCTTATCAAGTGGGTGTATTCTGGAGACGAATGGTCTTATAGGGACATTTATAGAAATTTTCCGATTGAATTGGAATCCATCAATGGCCTGGGATTGATAAAAAACTCAGTTTTTTTGGCCACTAATAATGGATTATTAACAGCAAATATCTCATCAAATCTAAAAGATCCAAATAATTGGGAAATAGCCTTTAATGAAATTAGTGGTTTAATAAGTACTTTGTGTGAATTAGATAGCAGTATTCTTTTTAATCAAAATAATAGCATTTATAGGATATTTCATAATAGTTCGAATTTTCAATATGAACAATTAGATATTCAAACCCCTGTTAATTTTAAAGAAATGATTATTGATGATAATGGTTATCTCTGGGGTATAAATGGTAGTTATGTTTACAGTGAAAAAACAAATTTTGGACCTATCTCAACTAGGAAGACCCTAAATAATATAATTTCTAATAATGAAGGGAATATAATTGTTGGATCAGAACTCGGTCTGATTATAATTGATAAAGATAGTTTTTTATCAACTAGATACGTACCAAATTCTCCAGTTACAGCAAAGTTTTCGGCTATTAAGGTAATGAATGATGGTAGGTTAATTGGAGCTAGTTCAAAAGGTTTAAGTATTAAAGATTTTGATGGGTGGAGAAATATTTTAGAAATAAAAAGTGAAAACACCAGTGTAGTACATTCAAATTATAATTACAATTCTTTCGTATCTGATACTATTGGGTATGATTTTGGAAACGCTGTTTCAGATATTGAAGAAGGCCCTGAAGGATTAATTTATTGTGCTATTGAAGGCACTTTTCCTCTTTTTAATAATCCTACGAGAATTGGAGGTGGGATTATTATTATTGATATTGATAATCCAGAAAATGTCACAGCAATTGATACTAGTATATTATCGTACTATACTTCTAGCTCTTCAGATAATCCGTATATGGTTGTAAAGGACATTCAATTTGACCAAGTTGGTAACCTCTGGGTTGCTAATGCTTATTCAACAAATAAAAATTTGCCTATTCATGTAAGAGATAAAAATAATGAATGGAGGTCTTATGGATCCTCTGAAACTCCAGTTAAAATCAGTCAGTCTCCAATTTCTTTGACCTTTGACAATTGGTCTAGAGTCTGGGTTAGCGCATTTAAAGCTGAAGAAGCAAATATGGGAGTATACCCCAATGGTGGAATCTTTGTTCTTGAATACTCAGATCATCCTGTAAATCCAACTTCATTTTCTTGGGAAAGTATAATTTATAATACAACTGTTTGGTCAATAGGGATGGGGAATAATAATAGATTATATTATCTTACTCCAACTGGTCTCAACTATTATGATATAAATGCCGGACCTAGTCCAGTAATTAGAGAAAATTTATATTCATACTTTCCTAATATTTCATTTGGTGGAGGGTCAGAAATCAGTATTGATCTCCAAGGAAATATTTGGACTTTCTCTCCAACTCAAGGTGTACATGTTCTTCTTGAGAATACTACATATTGGCCAGATATCAATGGACTACGAGAAGGAAATAGTCCTCTTTTATCTGACGAGGTATATGACCTGGATTTTGATTATGAAAAAAAACTTGCTTACATCGCAACTAGTAAAGGAGTAAGCATATTAAGGATACCTTTTGGTGATAGTTATAGTAATTATAACAATATAAAAATATTTCCCAGTCCATTTATAATACCTGATAATGAAAAAATGATAGTTGATGGACTAATGTATAATTCATTTATGAAAATAATGACATTAGATGGTTTAGTGATCAGGGATGTTAGTAGCAGAGGCTTAAGCGTGGATGGAGATCAGTTGAGTTGGGATGGGAAAGATAATAATGGGGTTTTGGTATCTAGTGGGGTATACTTATTATCAATAATGGATAATTCTGGTAATAATATTTTTAGTAAAATAACAGTGATTAATAAATAGGATGAGCTATTTATTAAAAAAATCATTAATTAGAGTAGTAATTTATAATAAAAGATTCATTTAGCCAGTGATTTTCCTGATGAGCCTAAGTCAAAAAAAGCTTCATCGAGTCTTTTCATCATACTCTGTTCGGCATTTCTTAAAATTTTTCGTGGGTCATATAGTTTTTTATAAGGCGTGCCATCTTCTGGATCAACTTGATACAAAAATGCTTTCGGGTTTTCATTAGTGTATTTTCCAATTGCTTTTGCAAAAGCAAATTGAGTATCAGTATCGATATTCATTTTAAATACACCATAGCTGATAGCTGTTGTGATTTTATCTTTTTCCGATCCAGATCCGCCATGAAAAACTAAGTCTAATGGTTTAGGATTGGTGTTACAGGTATTTTGCACCAAGTCTTGAGAGTTTTTTAAAATTTCAGGACGTAGTTTTACATTACCTGGCTTATAAACTCCATGAACATTTCCAAAAGATGCTGCAAGACTAAAATGACCAATTGGAGAAAGCAATTCCCATGCTCTTAAACAATCTTCTGGTTGTGTATATAGAAGAGGATTGTCTGCACCAATATCATCATCAGACCCGACACCATCTTCTTCTCCTCCAGTAACTCCCAATTCAATTTCCAAGCTCATTCCGATTGGATTCATCATTTCTAATAGTCTTTTACTTTCAGATAAATTAAAACCAATATCTTCAGCTGATAGGTCCAGCATGTGTGAACTAAATAACGGACTTCCAGTTTTCTCAAAATGATTTTCACTGAAATGAATCAAGCCCTCAACCCATGGGATTAGAGCTTTATTAGCATGGTCAGTATGAAGCACCACGCAGATACCATATTTCTCAGCGAGTAGATGAATATGTTGCGCAGCTGATACGGTTCCTAAAACTTTAGCCTCAAAGCTATCTTCAAGTCCATACCCGGCAAAAAATTGGCCGCCACTATTTGAGAATTGAATTATAATATCTGAATTATTTTTTGCCGCTGCTTCCATAGCAGCATTCACTGAATTTGTTCCTACAACATTAACAGCAGGAAGGGCGTATTGCCCTTCTTTTGCAGCATTAATTAACGTTTTATAATTCTCACCAGACACTACACCTGGTTCTAATGAAATTGACATATACGATCTCTTATTTTATATATTATAGAAAAATGATGGGTGTTAGCTTAGTATAAATTCTTATAGTTATTGAATAGTTTTTAAAGCTTTATATGAAAATATATAATTGATGATGTTATTTCAAATTCTATAAATAATATATGTGTTAATTATAATATAGCAGACCATTAATCTTTTTATTAATAAAATATTTGTCAAAATAAAATATGAGACTAACTTAATAAGCGTTTTAAATAATTAATAAATTCGTTAGATAAAATATCGAGATATGTTTATGAGTCATACAAATAGCCAAAAAAGTAGTTTTAAAGCTTTTATTAGCATAAAGACTATTAAACATATTATTATGATTATTAGCTACGCTGGACAGGCTACCTAGAGATAAAGGAAAATTTAATAGGTGGTTTGAATGGTGGTAAACTCCCCGTAAAGTTATAGCCCTATACATTTTCTAATTTGAAGCCTAATGAAAAATATCATGCATAAAAATATATTGAAATGAGATCTGATTTAATTAAAAAAGGTTATGATAAGGCACCTCATAGGAGTCTTTTAAGAGCGACTGGGCAGATACGAAGTGACAGTGATTTTGAAAAACCATTTATTGGCATTGCAAATTCATATATCGATTTAATTCCTGGCCATGTGCATTTGCAAAAATTTGGAGAGGTTGCAAAAAAAGCAGTACGCGCCGCGGGTGGAGTTCCTTTCGAGTTCAATACAATTGGCGTAGATGATGGTATTGCAATGGGTCATATTGGAATGAGATACTCTCTTGCTAGTCGAGAACTTATTGCCGATAGTATTGAAACAGTTGCTGAGTCTCATAGGTTAGATGGATTAATATGCATATCAAACTGTGATAAAATTGTTCCTGGTATGTTAATGGCTGCAATGAGGATAAATATTCCAGCTGTATTTGTTTCTGGTGGACCGATGAAGGCCGGAGTAAATCAAAAGGGAGAAAAAATTGACCTGGTATCAGTTTTTGAAGGTGTGGGGAGATATAAAGCAGGTGAACTTAGTGATGATGGATTAAAAGATTTAGAAGATAACGGATGTCCAACTTGTGGTTCATGTTCTGGTATGTTTACTGCAAATTCTATGAACTGTCTCATGGAGGTGCTTGGACTGGCACTGCCAGGAAATGGGACTATTCTTGCGACTGATCCTTCTCGACTAGACTTAGTCAAAAAAGCAGGGGGAATAATCATAGATCTAGTAGAAAAAGATATTAAACCTAGAGATATCATTGATAATGATACTATATTAAATGCTTTTGCTCTTGATATGGCTATGGGAGGGAGTACAAATACTGTTTTACATACAATAGCCGCAACAGTCGAGGGCGAATTATCTTTTGATTTATCAGAATTAAATACTCTTAGTAAAAAAACTCCGTATTTATGTAAAGTTAGTCCTGCAACGCCTAATGTGCACATGGAGGATGTTTTGAATGCTGGTGGTATAGCTGCAATTTTAAAAGAACTATCAAAAAAACAGGGAGTTCTTAATCTTGATCGACCAACTATCACAGGTAAAACGCTAGGTGAATCAATAGAAAATGCAAAAAATCTAAACCCTGAAATAATAAGGTCGATAGATAATCCTTTTTCAAAAGAGGGCGGACTAGCAGTTTTATATGGTAATATTGCTCCAAGTGGATCAGTCATAAAAACTGGTGCGGTAGATGAGAAAATGATGGTGCATGAGGGACCTGCTAGAATCTATGAATCACAAGAAGACGCATTAAATGGGATTCTAAATGGTGAGGTCATACCTGGTGAAGTTGTTGTTATAAGATTTGAAGGACCTAAAGGCGGGCCAGGGATGCCTGAGATGCTAGCACCTACGAGTGCAATAATGGGAATGGGTCTAGGTTCAAAAGTAGCACTAATTACTGATGGAAGATTTTCTGGTGGAACTAGAGGAGCTTGTATAGGACATATATCGCCTGAGGCCGCATCGGGGGGACCAATAGCCATTATCAAAGAGGGTGATATTATTTGTATTAATATAGAAAATAGATCTATTGATTTAAAAATTGATGATGAATCGTTTAAAAAAAGAATGTTAGAACTTCAAGAGTTTAAACCAAAAATTAATTCTGGATATTTAGGTCGTTATGCAAGGTTAGTTACTTCGGCTGATACAGGTGCAGTTTTAAAATAAAAATAAGGTAAGTTATGAATAAGAATAGACTAACTGGTGCTGAAATAATCTGGGAATGCTTAATCAGAGAAAAGGTTAATGTCGTTTTTGGATACCCTGGTGGGGCAATCCTTCCTACTTATGATGCACTGAGCAAATATGATGATAAAATCCATCATGTTTTATCTAGACATGAACAAGGAGCAACTCATATGGCCGATGGGTACGCTAGATCAAGTGGGAAAGTTGGTGTTGCTATAGCCACCTCTGGGCCTGGTGCAGCGAATATGGTAACAGGTTTGGCCACGGCGATGATGGATTCTATTCCAATAGTTTGTATAACTGGGCAAGTTCCTAGACCAGCAATCGGAAGTGATGCTTTTCAAGAAATGGACATATCTGGCGCTGTTATTCCTGTGACAAAACATAGTTATCTTGTGATGGATATAAAGGACTTAGCAAAAATTATTA
The DNA here is from genome assembly GCA_964646455.1 of uncultured bacterium. Taxonomy (GTDB): domain Bacteria; phylum Fidelibacterota; class Marinisomatia; order Marinisomatales; family UBA1611; genus TMED80. The sequence goes on from CAZYDX010000002.1 coordinate 50,379, forward strand.
AAGAAGCATTCGCGATAGCTCGATCTGGGAGGCCAGGACCTGTTCTTATTGATGTACCAAAAGATCTGCAGGCCGAGGAATTTGATTTTTTATACCCAGAAGACCCAATTCTTCTGCCTGGTGAGAATCCAGTGAAAAATGAATTTAAAGAAATGGACTTAATTAAAGTAGCAGAAATGATAGCTGAAGCAGATAAGCCTGTTATTTTAGCTGGTCATGGTATATTATTGTCTGGTGCATCTGAGGAAGTAATAGCTCTATCAGAGAAAAGCAATATACCGTTAAGTTGGACTCTTTTAGGTTCAGGTGCTGTTCCAGCAAGCCATGATCTAAATATGGGAATGATGGGAATGCATGGTGAATTTGCAGCTAATAATGCAATTCAAAAAGCTGATCTTCTTATTGCTTGTGGAATGCGTTTTGATGATCGAGTAACTGGTGACACAAGCACATACTCTCCGGATTCAAAAAAAATACACATAGAAATTGATCCATCCGAAATTAATAAGAATGTCTCGGTAGATATTGCATTGATAGGAGATTTGAAGTTAGTGTTAAATACTTTATTACCACATATCACAAAGAAGAAAAATAAAAAATGGTTAAATAAAATATTGAAATGGTCTATGGAATCTAAATCTAGAGATATTATTAATTCTGATACGGAAATGCTATATGGGGCTCAGGTAATAAGTGATATATGGAAAGAAACTAATGGAAATGCTATTGTTGTGTCAGATGTAGGACAGCACCAAATGCTTGAGGCTCAATATTACAAACATGATGAACCGAATACTTTACTCACATCAGGAGGGTTAGGGACTATGGGTTTTAGTTTACCAGCTGCTATTGGGGCAAGTTTTGTTGATCGGGGTAAAGATATATGGGTTATTGTTGGTGATGGAAGTATACAAATGACAATCACAGAATTAGCGACGGCAGTTCAAGAGAATTCTAATATTAAAATAGCTATTATCAATAATGGTTATCTAGGTATGGTCAGACAGTGGCAACAATTATTTTATGATTCTAGGTATAATGAGACACCTATAAGTAGTCCTGATTATTTGAAACTTTCAGAGGCATATGGTTTAAAGGGATATAGAGTTAGTTCAAGAGAAAAAATTCCTAATGTTGTTAAAGCAGCACAAGAAGTAAATGGACCTGTTTTAATGGAGTTTGTTGTTGAACAACATGATATGGTATATCCTATGGTGCCAACGGGTGCCGCTTTAGATGCAATGATAAGTCGACCTGTTCATAAACAATTTGAAGATGCGGAAATGTAGAAAGGTCCTATAATGAAACAGACATTAATTTTATTTATGCAGGATGAGCCAGGTGTTTTAAATCGTATTTCAAGCTTGGTTAGAAGACGAAATTTTAATATTGAGAGTATTGTAGCTGGTAGGACAGAAAAAGAGGGTATAACAAGGATGACACTTGTGGTTAATGAGCCCGACATTGCTAAGAGGAAAACTATTTATAATAATATTAAAGGTCTTGTTGATGTCTATGATGTTGTTGATGCAACTGGTGAAAATTGCCATGTAAGGGAGCATGCTTTGGTAAAAGTATCCGTTGAAGGTAAAGAAATTAAAGAAGTAGAGGAATTGGTCACTGCAGGAAACTGTAGAATATTAGATAATAATACAGAGACAATGATCTTAGAATTATCCGGGAATGAGGAAACTGTTGAGGATACTATTAAAATATTAGAAAATTATAATATTCTTGAATTATTAAGATCGGGCAAGATGGCCATGATTTCTGGTAATGAAGAAAAAAATAAACCAAAATTGATAAAATCAGAACCTTGCTGATTTATGAATAAATATATTGGAGATTCAATGAAAGAATTAAATATAAACGGCTTTAGAGAACAAATTATTGAAAGATCAGACTATCCGATAGAGGAATGTAGAAATATTCTTGAGGGTAAGTGCACAGCTATATTAGGATATGGTCCACAAGGGCGTGGGCAGGGACTAAATATGCGTGACCAAGGGTTTAATATAATCCTAGGCCTTAGAAAAGGAAATAGCTGGGATAATGCTGTAGAAGATGGATGGGTCGAAGGGGAGAATTTATTTGAGATTGAAGAAGCATCTAATCGTGGAAATATTATTCAATTTTTACTTTCTGATGCTGGTCAAATTGAAGCCTGGCCAACAATAAAAAATAATCTAAATGATGGTGATACGCTTTATTTTTCTCATGGTTTTGGGATAATATTTAATAAAGAAACAAAAATAATTCCCCCTGAAAATATTAATGTTGTTCTAGTTGCACCAAAAGGAAGTGGATTAACAGTGAGAAATCATTTTTTAGAAGGAAGAGGAATTAATTCTTCTTATGCAATATACCAAAATTATGATGGTAGGGCCAAAGAAATAGCCATTGCTACTGCTTTTGCTATTGGCTCTGGACATTTATTTGAAACGACATTCGAAAAAGAAGTACATAGTGATTTAACAGGAGAGCGTTGTGTCCTTATGGGCCTTATTCAGGGTGCTTTTCTTGCTCAGTATGAGGTGTTGAGAGAGAACGGGCATTCACCTTCAGAAGCATACAATGAAACCATAGAAGAGGGCCTACAGAGCCTATATCCTTTGGTTTCTGAAAAAGGTATGGACTGGATGTATAGTAATTGTTCAACAACTGCTCAGAGAGGGGCATTAGACTGGGCACCTAGATTTAAAGAAGTCTTAAAACCTGTTATTAATGACTGTTATCAAAAAGTAATAAGTGGAGAAGAAGCAAAAAGAGCAATCTCTTCAAATTCTAAGCAAGACTATAGAAAAAAACTTCATGAAGAATTAGAAGAAATAAATAACCAAGAGATGTGGTTGGCTGGTAAGCAGTTAAGACCACTCAGGCCAGAAAACATTTAGATAATAATCTTATTCATTGTGTTTATGATATAAAAGTGTTTTATTACTAAATAATTTATTGATGATTAATACCTAATTATAATTAAATTAATAGTCTTGAATAATTTATTCTTTTAGGAAAATGAGTCAATAATTATATAAAAGTTTAAATTAAATAAGTGAAATAATGACCAGTATACAAAATAAAATAAATATAGCAATCTTCGGATTTGGGCGGATTGGTCGGAATATATTTAGGCTGGCATATAATGACCCTCGTTTCAATATTGTTGCTATAAGTGAATTTGGTCATGCAGAGGGTTTACACTACCTATTGGTTCGTGACTCGGTACATGGAAAACTTAAAGATACGATAGAGCTAGTAGGCAATAACTTTGTCGTTGGCAACCAGAAAGTTGCTATTCTTCCGGGTGAAAAGCCTGGTGAAATACCCTGGTCAACATTAGATGTTGATTTTGTCATCGATGCTACAGGTGCCTTTTTGAAAAAGGAAGAGTTAGATAAACATATAAGATCAGGTGCAAAGCGTGTAATCGTATCGAGAACTCCTGTTGACAAGATTGATCGAATGGTTATACATGGAATCAATGAAGGTTCAGTAGAACATTCCGATAAGATTATTTCTGCAACTTCATCTACAACTCAAGTTTTCGGGTTGATGTTAAGAATTTTAGATAATCATTTTGGAGTAAAAAGATCAATGATGACGACTGTACATGCTTATACAGCTGATCAGCCTCTTACTGATGCAATAGGTTTAGATCTAAGAAGGAGTAGATCCGCAGTAGAAAATATTATTCCAAACACTACCAGCGCACCTCAAATTATTGAAAAGTTAATGCCTGAGTTCAAGGGTAAACTGGACGGTATAGCATTCAATGTACCAGTGCCTAATGGTTCATGTGTGGATATGACAACTGAGCTTCAAAAAGTTCCTTCACCGGAACAGTTAAATAGTGTAATTAAAGAAGAATCCGAAAATAATTTTAATCAGTTAATTGGGTATACAGATGATCCGATTGTATCAAGTGACGTAATTGGTAGAGAAGAGACTATGGTGTTTGACGCTAAAGCTACGATGGTAACAGCTGAGAGCCTTATTAAAACTCTATGTTGGTATGATAATGGATGGGGTTTTTCTAAGCGTATATTAGATACGATAGGCCTTTATCATGGGGAAAAACAGTAAGCTATGAAAATGCGTGTTGGCATTAATGGTTTTGGTCGGATTGGAAGGTCTGTGTTTAGAGTTCTAAATTCAAGAGATGATTTAGAAGTAGTTGCGATTAATGATATCTTTGATAAAGAGGCCCTTACTTATTTATTAAAATATGATACGGTAATGGGGAGGTTTCCTGGTGAAATCTCTTTAGATGGAGATATATTAAATGCTGGAAAACAAACTGTCAAGTTAGTAGCAGAGAGAAATCCTTCAGATTTACCTTGGGGTGATCTTGGTGTTGATGTGGTTATAGAATCAACAGGAATATTTAGGATGAGAGAGCAGCTAGAATCGCATCTTGATGCTGGAGGTAAAAAAGTAATTCTAACGGTTCCTGCGAAAGATGAAATTGATTACACAGTAGTATTAGGTGTAAATGACAGTGGTCTAAGACCAGAACATAAAATAGTCTCTAACGCAAGCTGTACCACAAACTGTCTGGCTCCAATGGCTAAAGTATTAAATGAAAATTTTGGTATTGAGCTTGGTGTGATTAATACGATACATGCCTATACAAATGATCAAAGGCTGGCTGATGTTCCTCATTCTGACTGGAGAAGAAGCAGGGCAGCAGCAGAAAATGTAATTCCGACAACTACAGGAGCAGCAAGAGCTGTAGGTGTTGTTCTACCAGAGTTAAATGGTAAGCTTGATGGTATCGCGATGCGGGTTCCAGTTCCAGATGGCTCAGTTGTAGATTTTAATGTTCAGCTTAATAATGATGTGACGGTTGATCAGATTAATGAAGTAGTTAGAGAAGCCTCTAGAAATGGACCTCTCAAGGATATACTGGAGTACTCTACTTTACCCGTAGTTTCATCAGATATTATAGGCAATAGTCACTCTTCAATTTTTGATGCTCCTTTTACTAGGGTGATTGGTGGAAACTACGTTAAAACCCTAAACTGGTATGACAATGAGTGGGGTTATTCAAATAGAGTCGTTGACCTAGTCTCTCTACTTGGAAGTGTCGGCTAGATTTCCATTTGATAAAGAATAGAACTAAAATTATAGCAACCCTTGGGCCTAATTGTTCTGACCCGGAAATACTATCTTCTATGATTGATAGAGGTGTTAATTGTTTTAGGATAAATCTTTCACATGGAAACCAAGAAAATAAAAAATCCTATTTTGATCTAATTAAATTATTAGAAGGTTTTAGTAAAGAATCAAGACCTTCGATCTTAGCTGACCTTGCTGGCCCAAAAGCAAGAGTCAGAAAGATTGATAATCCTATTGTTCTAGAAAAAGGGCAGACTATTGTAATTAGTAGTGGAGAGCGAGCTGAGGGAGTTGTTCCAATATCTAAAAATTTGGTATTTAAAAATGTTGAGCAAGATTCAAGAATTATGATTAATGACGGAAAAATTTGTTTAAAAGTAATAAACCAATTGTCTGATCACTCTTTTGAATGTGAAACCATTATAGCCGGGAAAATCAAAAATAAAAAAGGAGTTAATTTTTTAGGTATTGAATTAGATGTACCTAGCTTGACACCTCAAGATGAAGATGATTTAAAGCTAGCGCTAGAAAATGGTGCTGACTGGGTCGCACTGTCCTTTGCCCGATCAAATGAAGATTATTTTTTAGTTAAATCTAAAATGAAGGCTCTAGGCTATGACGTTCCTGTCATAGCAAAAATAGAAAAATGGGAGGCTATAGAAAACCTAGACAGTATAATAACTGCCTTTGATGGGGTAATGGTAGCTAGAGGAGACCTAGGAGTTGAAATACCGCTTGAACGTGTACCAGTAATCCAAAAAGAAATTATTAAAAAAGCTCGATTATTCGGAAAACCTGCAATCATTGCTACACAGATGCTTGACTCTATGATTAAAGAGCCTGTACCAACTAGAGCTGAGGTAAGTGATATTGCAAACTCAATTATAGATGGGACAGATGCTCTCTTAGTTACGGGTGAAACAGCGATGGGGGATTATCCTGAAGAAGTAATCAGTGTGCTATCAAAAGTAATAGAGCAGACAGAGAAATCTATTCGCTATAATGGTAAAATAATTGATAATGATAAAGTTGTTAGTACTGCTCGTGCTATTAGTCATGCTGCCTGCAATATGGCAAAAGATCTTAATCTAAATATAATTGTTACGATGACGCAGAGCGGTGGAACAGCTAGAATGGTATCTAGCTATCGACCATCCGCAAATATTTATGCAATGACGACAATGATAGAGACATATCGTGCTTTATCAATTATATGGGGAGTTATACCTATATTAGTTGATAAGTATAACTCATCTGATGAAATACCTGACCTGGCAAAAAAGAAATTACAGGATATGGATATTATAATATTTGATGAAAAATTTATTATTACCGGTGGTGTCCCTGTTAATATTCCTGGGACAACTAATTATATATCTGTGTTATAGGTAAATAATTTTTAGCTTAGTCTTATATATATAAATAATAACCCAAAACTAATTAAGTAGACAATCCCTCCAATAGCTAGGTATCTAAGCCATGTAGGTGGTACGGAATCTTCATTGAGGTAAGGGAATGACACGAGCCTATAATTAGCAAGAGCTACCATTGGTGCAATCATAAAAGATATCGTTGTAGCAAGGTCTACTAGTTGTTTTAGTTTACTTCCAAATAATAAGATAATTACTAATGAGCCAATCACTAAGACCCAGATTATTATATCATAGTATGTTTTGTTTTTATCATTTTGATTTTGAACCAATCTTATACATTCGCTAGCAGATCTTGCATACCCATCTAGAACAGCTACACAGGTTCCAAACATAATACTAAAGCCTGCTATTGCGATTATTAAATAACTCCACGATCCGATTGAGTCAGTATATAATTTTATTACCTGGTTCGCAAATAGAGCGCTGCTGTTCGGGAATGTAGAATTTGTTCCATACATTAGATATGCTCCTAGTGTCAGAAAACATATTGAAAGAGCAGCAGAAAAGATATAGCCCATATTGAACTCAAATATTGTCTGTTTTAGAGTCGGTTTGAAATTTGTCTGTTTTATTCTTTCAAGTGTCCAAAGACTATTCCAAGATGAAAGATCAACAGCTGTTGGCATCCAGCCCATAAGTGCTATAATGAATAAGATATCATTTTTATTATACTCTATTATTGGAAAGAGTGTATTACTTACTGGGCCCTTTATAATTACTAGAATAAACGCTGCAAGCGTAGAAATTAGAAGTGTAAATCCGATTATTTTTATTAGTCCATCAAGAGAATCATATTTACCAAAGGAAAGAATACCCCCACATATTGCAAATAAAATAATATGATTCCAGATTCCAATTTCGCTGGTCTTGAATAAATTTTGCAAGAAACCGGATGTAACTGCTCCAACAGCAGACGTAATAAAAAACATTGATATAAGAGTTATTATCAAATAAGACCATAAAACCCAGCCTCCTAGTTTTTTATAACCATCAATAATGCTGGTTTCAGTAGCATTTGCAAAGCGAGAACCAAATTCAAAAAAAGGATATTTGAACAAGTTTGCGATAATGATAAAAAAGAGCAAACCATAACCATAGCTAGCTCCTGCACGTGTTGATTGTACAAGGTGTGAGACACCAATAGCTGTGCTGGCAAATAGGATACCAGGCCCCAATGTTTTTTTTAGCCACTCTAGCTGATTTATTTTATTCATGATTCTACTTTATGCAGGCCACATATTTAGACTTCAAATAAAAGATAAACAATATTTTTTTAACAGGCCATTATAAACCTAATAAATATATTTATTTTTCTGTAGATAAAATGATGGAATGCATAATTTGTTTTATGAAATAGAGGTGCGAAATAATGAATTCAGATAACATTATTTTAAAAGAAGCAACTTCTGAAGATGAAATTCAGATTGCTGACGTATTATTAGATTTTTATAATATGAATGACCGTGATGAAGCTATTAATACTTTTCTGTCAGAAATAGAAAAAGATTTCCATTACATAGTAGCAATAGAAGATAGCAAAATAATTGGTCTAGTGACTTGGTTAATGCACGGTCTGCCAAAACATGGTTTATTTGAATTAGATAGGATTTGCATTTTATCTGAATCAAGAGGAAAAGGAATTGGAGCAAAGCTTGTTAATAAATTGGTCGAAGATGCGAGTAGATGGTATAAAAAAAATGGTGAAAAAATTAGGAAACTATATCTTTTGACCCATGAAGATAATACAAACGCTCATTCATTTTATGAGAAAATAGGCTTCGAGCATGAGACCACGTTAAAGGATCATTATTATAAAACTAAAGATGAGCGTGTTTACACTATGTTTTTTAAGGCTGATAAATAGGTAAAAAATGTGTGGTATCGTTAGTTATATAGGTAAGTCAGATCCGACTCCCATATTATTAAAAGGCCTAAAACGATTAGAATATCGTGGATATGATTCTGCTGGAATCGCTTTGCTTGATGGAAAGAATCTTAATCATGTAAAATGTGCAGGAAAGGTATCTGAATTACTTAAAAAAGTTGATATTATAGGTAGTTTCGGTATTGCGCACACGCGTTGGGCTACCCATGGCGAGCCAAATGATGTGAATGCGCATCCTCATTTAGATAAAACTGGGAAAATAGCTCTAGTCCATAATGGTATAATCGAAAACTATGAGGCAATCAAAAAAACGCTTATCGCACGAGGAGTTTCTTTTACGAGCGATACAGACTCTGAGGTACTTGTGCAGTTAATTTCTGAATTATATTATAATAATGAAGAAAAATTAAATTTTGAGGATTCTGTTAAAGCAGCTCTTCAGGAGGTTGTGGGTGCATATGGAATTGTTGTGATTTGTTCTGATGAACCAGACACGATGATTGCGGCTAGAATGGGAAGCCCGCTTGTATTAGGTGTTGGAGAAGAAGAATTTTTAGTTGCTAGCGACGCTTCGCCTATTATTGAATACACCAGGAATGTTATTTATTTGGATGATGATGAATTTGTAAAAATTCATAGGTCAGACTATTCAATTTCAAATATTAGTTCAAAAGAAATTATTACAAAAACCCTGACGAAAATTGATCTTACAATAGAAGAGATTGAAAAAGGTGAATTTCCACATTTCATGTTAAAGGAAATTCATGATCAAAAACATTCAATAAGTGATACAATGAGAGGGCGTTTGAACCTTGATGATGGTACATCAAACTTAGGAGGTATTCTAGACTATCTGCCAAATATATTAACTGCATCTAGAATTTATATTACTGCATGCGGTACTTCATGGCATTCTGGACTTATCGGGAAACATTTAATAGAAGAATATGCTAGAGTCCCTGTTCATGTTGAATACGCATCTGAATTTCGATATCGAAATGCAATTATAGATAGCAATACGATTATTATTGCTATAAGCCAATCAGGGGAAACAGCGGATACCTTAGCCGCCATTAGAAAATCAAAAGAACTTGGTGCAATGACCTTTGGCATTTGCAATGTAGTCGGAAGTAGCATATCCAGAGAGACAGATGCAGGTATATTTACACATGCAGGACCAGAGATAGGAGTAGCCTCAACAAAAGCATTCACTGCACAGGTTACAGTGCTAATTATGTTAGCTTTGAAAATTGGTAGAAAAAAAGGTGTGTCTTTGGATAGAGGTAAAGCCTTAATTAAGGCGCTGAAGAATATTGATCATGATGTAACTGAAATACTTCAAAATATTGATAAGATTAAAAAAGTTGCTGTGGCGACAGCTACCGTTAATAATTATTTGTATCTAGGCAGGGGCATTAATTTTCCTATTGCTCTTGAAGGAGCACTAAAATTAAAAGAAATATCATACATACATGCAGAAGGATATCCTGCTGCAGAAATGAAACATGGCCCTATAGCTTTAATTGATAAAGACATGCCAGTGGTGTTTATTGCTCCACAAGATGAGACATTTTTTAAGATTTTATCTAATATTGAAGAGGTAAAGGCCCGTGGAGGGACAATTATCACGATCACAGATAAAGATAATAAATCACTTAATTCTTTATCAGATT
>CAZYDX010000003.1:0-36924 GCA_964646455.1 uncultured bacterium
CCTTTCATATTTCGCATCATTTTATGTTTGAACAAACCTAGTTTGGCCTGTTGATTTGGGTCTAGAATTTCACCAGATTGCAATAAGAATTTTTCCTCGAGGTCAGCCATTTTTTTTCGAAGTTCCGTTGACTCTTTAATAGTTTTATTTACCTCTGCCCCAGTAAGCTTTTTATTACCTCTCATATTTGTATTTAATGATTTCCCTAGAGATCTTTCTTTATTCTTTAGGGCATCCAATTCTTTTCTGTGCTCTCGAAATCTAGGGAAGAATTTATCTGCCTGTTCTAGATCAAGATCTAATTCTTCTATCAATTTCCATATCATTACTGTCTCCATCCTTTTTTTATCTTCTTCCATTAAAGAATCAGGTAATTCTTCCTCACCATCAGATGGTTCTTGCGCAGACAAAATACTTTGTGGTGTGATCAGTATTAGTGTTATTATAATATATAATATTCTCATAGCGAAACCTCATAGTCTATTGTGTTTTTAAATAATTCGTTATAATAAATCAACTCTTCTGTGTCTATTATAATTGATTCATCTATTATAAAAAGTGTAAATGTTTCAATATCAAGTGAGTCATAATTTTGATCTGTTAATGAATAATCTGTATCAAAATAATCATTATCATATATGCCTTCCGTAAAATATTGTTCCTGCATTGGAATCTGACCGAATTGACTAATAGTAAATATACAAATCAAAAAGATAAACGCGAACGCACTCAGGCCTGAACGAAACCTTTTCTTTTGTAGCATTTCTTTTTCTTGCCTTCCCCGAAGATTTGCTATAAATGACACAACATCTGGCTCACCATTTCCAGTTCGCACAAGGCTGATTATTTTATTTTCAAAATCATTCATCATCAAATATTTCTTTAAGTCTTTTAATTGCATGATGATAATTTACTTTCGCAGATCCCTCACTAATACCAGTAATATCTGAAATTTCTTTATAGGATAGCGAGTCTGATATTCTAAGCATTACCACTGAACGCTGTTTTTTGGGAAGTTTAGATATCCCATCCCACAATTCTTTCCTCGCCCATTCTATCTCGTTCGATCTGTCAATCTCTCCTCTATCAGGCATCTGATCAAGGTGCAAAATATTTTTCCATTTGTGTCTTGTTATCCATGAGTTCACCGTATTCATATTTATCCTATATAAATAGGTAGAAAAAGAAGACTCATGTCTAAAATTTTTAAGGTTTTTATATAATTTCATAAATACATCCTGAGAAAGATCTTCCGCTGTCATTTCATCTCTGGTGATTTTAAGAAAAAAACCAAACACATTATGTAAATGATTTTGTACAAGTTTATCAAATGATTTTTCATCTCCAGATTGAAATTTGCGAATTAGATCATTGTCATCATGCATACCATTACCATATTAGACTAGATTATAAATAAAAGGTTAAAAAAATATAATTAGTAATGTTTAGTAGCAATAAATAAAAAATAACCTCATATTTTTTGTTATGCATAATGATGAAATATTAAGTATTGCAAACACCGCTCAGAGAAAAGCAATTAAACACCCGCCTGCACCATTAATGATTATTGCAGGTGCGGGTACTGGAAAAACATTCACACTTGAGAATAGAATAGTCTATCTGATTAAAGAATATAATATTGTCCCTGATAATATTCTTACAATAACATATACTGAAAAAGCCGCTCGTGAGTTAAAAGCCAGAATTGTAGTTAATGTTGGACAGGAAGCACAAGCTATGTTTATAGGTACCTTTCATTCCTTATGCTTTCAAATAATGAAAAATTTCGCAGTGGACAGTTCCCCTTCTACACTAATTGATCAGAGCGAGGCAATTCACATGTTATTAGATCGATATGACGAGTTTCACCCTCTTGAATCTGAAGAATTTTCCATTAACCCAAAAGCAGCTGTTACAGATAGTTTTATTCCATTTTTTAATAGATTAAGAGATGAGCTAATAGATTTAGACCGTGTAAACCTTGATGATCTAAAAGTTCACTATGTGGATAACCCAGAGCTATTTTATCAGTTAAAAGATCTTTTACGTATCTATCCAATTTTTCAAGAATGGAAAAAGGAGAAAAACCTTATTGACTACAATGATATGATACGCGATGCATTTGATTTGCTAAATAATGATCTCGATCTATTGAAAGTTATACAGGATAAATACAAACATATTATCATTGATGAATTCCAAGACAATAATTTCGCTCTTAATGAAATAGTCCGGCTCATTGCCGGGAAAAAACAATCAATAACAGTTGTCGGAGATGACGACCAAGTTATTTATAGTTTTAGGGGAGCAAACTCGTACAATATAAGTACATTTCATAATACATATTCTGGACATCCTCTATATAATTCAATCACACTAGAAAGAAATTATAGATCCTCGCAGTCTATTCTAGATATAGCAAACCAGTCGATTAGTCATAATAAAGACAGAAAAGAAAAAGAACTCATATCAAACCAAAAAGATAAAGGTATTAAACCAATTCGATTTTGGGGTAGTAAACCAGAACAATTGGACTACATAATCAACGAAATAATTAGGCTAAAAGATAATTATAATTATAATGAAATTGCCATACTCTGCAGGACACATGGCCAATCTCTGCAGGTCACTGAATATTTAGATAAGTATGGAATACCAAACCAATCACCAAGAAGAGGAATATTCAGTATACCGGCTGTCAAGGATCTGGTATCCTGGATGCAAGTTATAGGAAGAGGTCGATCCCAGAATGTCGCCCTCTATAGAATTCTGAAAGGTGAATGTGGTGATGAAATTGCGCATAATGTTTTTAAAAAGCATTCGTCAAGAGATGTTGTCTCAATATTAGATATTATTCGAGGTAGTGAAGACCTAATCAAGAAAAATAATTCAATAAAAAAAATTATTAATCTGATAGATCATTTTCAGAACATTATCCATAAAAGGTCAGCAGGAGAAATAGTTTGGGAGATATGTGAAAAACTAAAGATTCTTAAAACAAAATCTAAAAGATATATGATTGATGATCAATATGCCGTTTTAAATGTAGGTAACCTTTTATTAAGAGCACAAAAATTCTCCGACAGCATTCCCGATAAAAAGAGTGACAATCTATATGCGTTTAATACCTATATTGAGGCAGTTATGAATTCTGGTGGACTACCTTCTATCTCACCATTAATCGATAGCAATAGTGAATTCATTACGGTTAATACTGTTCACGGAGTTAAAGGTGGAGAGTTCAATATTGTATTCTTACCCTTTCAACGCACGGCTAGTTTCCCTCTTAATTATAGATCAGAAAAAAAAATTAAATACCCCCCAGATATTTTACTGAATTATTCAAATCATACAGAGCTATCCCCTAAAGAACATTATTATCAAGAGGAAAGGAGATTATTTTATGTAGCAATAACAAGAGCAAAAGAATTATTATATATTTTAGCTCCTGAAAAGGCCACATCTAGATTCATTAAGGAACTTCCGAATGAATTAATGGATGATAGATTAGAACATGAAAATAACTTAGAAATGAACTCATATTCAAAACTAAAGATTAAATACTCCAAGATGCTACAAGATGCGCTATCTAATAATCAATACTCTTTAATTAAAAAAATAACAGACATTCTGATTATCATAGATAAGCATGAGGCCGGTAAAACTTATTCAATCGGTGAATCTGAGTTAGAGACAGAACTTAAAAAGGACCTAGAATCAGACTTTCTTCCTGAAGTACCAAAACAAATAACATTATCAGCAAGCGCATTAGACACATATATATCATGCCCTTTAAAATTTCGCATGTCCAAGATAGATAAAATACCACAGACTGCAAGTAAACCAGAATTAGTTTTTGGAAACATCATTCATAAAGTTCTCCAACGATTTCATGAGAAAGGCAAATCATTGAACCATAATCGAATTCATAGACTACTTGATGAAGAGTGGCAACCTGGAAAATTTGAATATAAGGTTAGAGAAGAAAAATTTAAATTCCAAGGTATGGAAATGCTTACCAATTATTGCAAAAACATAGAAAAAACCAAACCTAACGTGATTGAGACAGAGTATGACTTCAATTTTCAGATTGATAATATTACGATTGCTGGAACTATTGATAGGATAGATAAGATTGGTGATAAGAATATTAGTATTATTGACTACAAAACCAGTAAAACACCAACAAGTGCAAAGTCAAGTCTACAGCTAGCGGTTTATTCTTTATTTCTTGAACAATCTGAACAACCCATCATAAATGGTATACCCTCTTCCTCTTCATTATATTTTCTAAGAAGTGAAGAAGATCCCATACGTGAACATACTTTCAATAAAGATGAACTAAGATTAGTTGAAAAAAAGATTTTCGAAGTCGCTGATGGAATAAAAAACAAAAATTTTGAACCTATAAAAGGTAACCACTGTAACTGGTGCGACTATAAAGATCTATCCTGCCCAATATGGGAAGACTAAGCGCTATTGTTTTATAAGCTGGAGGTCTATTAGCCCGCTAAAATTATTTGCTAATAATTCTATTCTATCTGGATTCCCAATATACTCAATCGGAATTTTGTCAATAGATGTTACCTCTGAATTGATCAAAATATCAAAAATATTTGCGTTGTTTGAATTATATAATTTTAAAAATGTTGAATCATTTATCGACCCAGAGTAATCCTTTATTATCAATGAGGTATAAAGCGTATCCGTACTGAGACCATTAAAAGCTAATGCCCAGCTATTACTTTTCGTATAATCTTCAGCATTTAGACTGAGTGAAAAAAAATCATTCTCATTAACTATAGCAGGAATATTTAGAAGAAGTCCATCTTCATACTCTGGTGGTTCAACACAATACGTTAAAATAATATATACAGAAAGAAAAAGTATTCTAGAATAACTGAAAATAATTTTATTATTCATCAGAATTTAGTATTCCCTCTTTATTTCCTAGCTGAAGCTCAGATATTTTTTCCATTGGTTTTTCTAACTCCCTAAGTCTAGGCCCTCTTAGATCTTCATAGTGATTTGTAAGGGCACCAAGTGATTTACTCATTGAATCAATCTTAAGCTTAAACTGGTTCCACTGTTTTCTGAACACACCTACTAGTTCTTGCATTTCACCTGCTTTTTGCTCCATGGCGAAGTTTGAAACAGCCTGCCTAATAAGAGATAGAATTGCATAAAGTGTAATCGGTGAACATAGAATGATTTTCTTTTCTAGTGAAAAATCAATTAGTGTTCCATCCTCTTGGTTTAAAAAAGAGTAAATGCTTTCATTTGGGATAAATAATAAAACATAATCGACGGTTCCTCTTTCAGGGTCAATATATGACCTATCAGAGACCTCCTTAATTCTATTTCTAACATCCCTAAGGAATGCTTTTTTCTCTGATGTTTTTTCTGTGTCAGAATCAGCATGAATATACTTTTCATAGTGATCAAGTGGGAATTTAACATCCATGTTAATTATTTTATCATCTGGTAAATAAAATGTGAAATCAGGACGATCTTTCCCACTCTGAGATTGTTGTGTAAAATTAATTCCTTCTGTAAGCCCAATAAAATTAAGGATATCTTCTACCATCCTCTCTCCCCATTGACCTCTAGCTTGTGAGCTAGATAATATCTGCCGAAGTTTGCTTGTTGTGTCTGACAGATCACCTACACTCTTACGCGACTCCTCCATCTGAGACTTAAGGGCAACAGTGTTTTCAGAGAGATGCTTTAACCCCTCTTTCATATCTTTTAAAGTGGTATCAATCAGCTCCTTTTTTTTATCCATTTGCTGACCAGAGTTTTTTAATAATGCATTAAACTTATCTTCAGCAAGCTTAAAAAAGTTTTCCTGGCTCTTAAGCAATACCGCATTGGATAGATCTCCAAATGTCTGTCTTACTTCTTCTTGATTTTGTTTAATTGAATCGAGCTCTTTTTGCCTTAAAAACCATAGGAGAGCGCCCCCTAAAACAAACCCTAGAATAAATATTATAATTTCAGAGCCCATGTAATTATAATTCTATAGTGTAAGGGCAAAAGAATTTGCCAAAATACCAGGACATATTGTTCCACCTATTTCTCTATTACCGTATGTACTTGTATTAGGAATGTATTCTGTTTCCTCTCCGACATTTACAAGATTATCACCTAAATATTTATAAAATGTATCATCAAACCTCATAGTATTTATAGGACCCTCTATCTGACCATTTTTGACCCAAAAACATGCATACCTAGTAAGACCTGTAATTCTACCACCAGGATTATCACTCCAGTTAAGATAATGAATATTAGACAAATATAGTCCGGTATCAATTTCTTTAAGAATATTCTTCTGACTTAAATTTCCAGAATCCATCTTTGGAGATCTTAGATACTCGCCAGTTTCTGCATAGTTTGTTTTTGTTTTATACTCAGAAGCAGTTCTTGAGCTAATAAGAGTATTTTGCAATTCACCATTTTTAATAATGGGTATCACAGAGGGTGATACTTCACCATTAGAATTGAACTTTGGAACCATACCCGATGAAAAATCTTCCGAAACTGAAAAATGAGGTGACAGTCTTACACCATCATGCCTCATTTTTCCAAAACCACTACAGCCTTGTCGTATACTAGCCTCGCTTATACCATTCCATGAAAACATCTCTATAAAATCAGATACAGCAGCCGGCTCAAACCAAGTCCTATATTCACCAGTATCAACATTAATGGGCTTTAGCTCCATCATCTTCAGTTTTTGTTTTGACATTTTAAGGTAATTTTCATATTTATCTTGCTCCCAATCTGTGCCAGCAAAAGTACCTTTTACCATCTGGTGGTTTTTCGAAACCAATGAATAATCAAGACAGAAAGATTCCGTCTCAAACCAATGTTCTTGCCCTAGTGAATTTGAATTACCTCTATACATTTTACCATTTGAAAGAATGCCAACAAAGTCCACACCCTGAACTGCTGGCATAATTGAATCAACTGCATCGTCAAATTTTAGGCCACTTGCGGTTTTAATTTCATGGCTAGAACCACTCTCTGATGGCATAACAATATATGGATCCTCTAATATTTCTTTTGACTCTATTCTCATCCTATCAATCTCAGATCCACCTCTTGATAGATCTATTTTTTCGTCACCTGATAAGGCAAAGCTACCACTGCATGTTCGATTATTTGCTATCATCTTCAGTTGGATATCTGCATCATCGACTAAACCGGTTTGCCTAATCTTAGCATTATTATATCGAATAAATTGACTCTCCTCACCAGTAAAAGAGGCGATTAAGACTTCATCTTTATTTAATAAAGAAAATAGTTTTTTTGATAATGATTTAAATTGTTTTTCCATTTTTATGCTCCTCCAAATACTTGAACATTACTAAATAGACAAACTGGAGAAGCATGTCCTACTCTAATTACTTGGTTTGGTTCTCCTTTTCCACAGTTTGGTGTACCATAAATACCAAATGTATCCTTATTACCCACCATTTTTAAACTGTTCCAAAAAGGGTTGCTTATTCCTCTATAGTTTGGATTCTTTATCGTTTTTGTAATCCTACCATTTTCAATCAATTTCCCATATTCACATCCAAATTGAAACTTATTTCTATAGTCATCAATGCTCCATGATCGGTTACTCTCCACGTATACACCTTTATCGACATTTGATATAATCTCATCAAAAGATGAATCACCTGGCTCAAGATTTATATTTGCCATTCTATCTATTGGCGCTCTATTCCATGAACTAGCACGAAAGTTTGCTACTCCATTTATACCTGATCTGACTTGACTCTCCATCCCACCAAGCCCCCTAACTAGAATGCCATCTTTGATTAGATGCTCTCTTTCAGCTTTTAGACCACCATCATCATATCCGTATGAAGCAAATTCTGATGATACCGTTGGATCAAAGGTGATGTTCATGTGTTCAGAACCATACTGAAGCTTCCCAAAATCCTCAATTTTGACAAAGCTCCACCCAGCATAATTCCGCTCATCTCCAAGTATTCGATCTACTTCTAGTGCGTGACCTATACTTTCATGAATCTGAAGCATCATCTGATCAGATGCAATAACAAGATCCATCTCACCGGTAGGTGTTTCATCAGCTGTCAATAATTCTATAGCCTGCTCTCCAATTTTATTTGCCTGTGATAGAATTTCTATTTGGTCTAAAAACTCCATACCGGTTTGACGACATGTGCCTCTCATTCCACCAAATGTGCGTGTTTGCTGGTTTGAACCATCAACAGCCGTTGCAGAAAGATCAAACTCTAACATCAAAAACTCTTGCCCAATATCACTACCATTTGAGCTTATGAAATGAAAATTTGTTTCTATTGTGCTCGCCAATGAGCTTGCGCTTACAATTTTATCTGAAACTTTTAACTGTTTGTAGGCCTCTAACAGCAAAATATTTAACTCTTTTGCACTTACATCTCTAATATCTTTTACGAATGGAGATTGATAATGCCCTACACTTTTTGGTCTAACCTCTGATGTAAAGTTATGCAAAGCATATTTAGATGCTATTTTAGCTTGATTAAAAGCCTTTCTAGATGCTCTTTCAACTCCGTCCTTACTAATATCAGGGGTTCCATAGTATCCAAACTGACCATTAACAAGAACCTCAACCATTATTCCATGCGTTGAATAGTGCCCATTTGCTACCGGTACTCCATCGCGAATCATGCGAGGCGTATGAGCCTCATATACCTCTCTGATACCAACCCAGTCGGCTTGTACGTTAACTGCGCTTAACATATCATTAAGATTTGTATCTATCTTCATATGATTTCCTTTATAAATCTAAGTTTAAGAATTTTTTTGGGTCCGTATTTATGGCTGAAACAACCTTTTCAAAAGCATTAATAATATCGTTAGTATCTTCGTCAGTACCAATTAAATGGTTTTGTTTTAGCCAGACTGCCTGTTTTTCGGAAAACATTTCAGTATTAGTATGATGAAGATTATTGTATTCTACACCTTTTAGCCAAGGGTATTCTTTTGGATTAAGAGTAAACAAAGGCTCTTTATAAAGGGGAGACCAACCTTTATATGTGAAAACACCTTCTGCTTGCATAGCTTTAAAAAATACATCCCTCTTAACGCCTTCAAATTCTTCTTCTATATATCTACAAATATATATATGATTTGAGGATTTTCCCCCTTCAATATTTTTCATCGGAATTAACCCACCCATTTCACTCAAAGCCTGATCCAAAATTTTCCTATTTTTTTCGCGCAAAGAAAAATCATCCGCCAATGTACTAATCTGTGGAATCAGAATGGCAGCGTTCAACGCACTCATTCTTAAGTTGCTACCAAGTCTATGGTGCTCATACCACTCCCCATCTCTTACTCTGCCGCAATTATGATAGGAAAAACATGCATCAATAAATGATTCGTTATTACTTACGATAGCACCACCTTCACCTGCACTCATATTTTTCGAAGTCTGAAAACTAAATATTCCACCTAGACCTATAGCACCAACTTTTTTGCCATTCAATTCTGCCCCATGTGCCTGCGCTGCATCTTCAATAACAGCAATATTATATTTTTTTGATATATCAATTATCTTATCCATATCTGCAGGAGAACCTGCAGTATGAACAGGTATGATCGCCTTTGTATTATCGGTAATGAAATCTTCAATTGATTTTGGGTCTATGTTTCCCGTTTCCAAATCAATATCTGCAAATACTGGTACAGCATTAGCTAGAACTACAGCTGTAGAAGTTGCAATAAATGTATAAGATGGAATTATGACTTCATCACCAGCCACTACACCTGCTGCTTTTAAACTTATCCAAATTGCAGATGTACCTGAATGAATGGCTAATGAAAATTTCGCATCTTGCATTTCGGCAAATCTATCATTGAATAAATCTATTGTAGCGCTACCAACACCCCACTTATCATTATCAATTGTTTCAATTATACTATTCTTTATATCGTTGGTAACTCTCGGCCAGACTGGAAAAGGTTCACTACGAACAGGACTACCGCCAAAGATTGCTAAATCAGAATTCAATATTATTCTTTCATTTTTTATAGGAATTATTTAGTCAAACTTACAAAGGTCTTTAGCACACAACAATCTTATCAATAAGGAAATATTAATATTATCTTCATTTATAAGTGCCACTTTGGCATTAAATAACGATATAATAAAATTTTGTATGTCATTTTGTCTTTTTTTGGTATAATTAAACACATAATTAGGTTTGGTATATGATTTGAGATAATGATGTTGAATTAATTTTAGAATCAAAAATGGAGAAAAAAATGAAATTAATTAATTGGAATTCTAGACCCGTTTCAATCTTTGATGATATGAACAAAATGATGAATACGGTATTTAATAAAGATATCTATACACCAAGTATCAGTGAAAGCTGGATACCAGCGGTTGATATTAATGAAGATAATGATTCATTTATCCTAACTGCTGATATTCCGGGACTTAATAAATCAGATATTGATATTTCAGTAGAAAATAATACACTGAAACTAAGTGGAGCTAGAGAACATAAAAAAACAGAAGAAGGTACTGAATATCACTATCAGGAGCGAAACCATGGTAAATTTTACAGATCATTCAAACTCCCACTAACTGTTGATGAGGAAAATATATCTGCTGCTTTTAAGAATGGTATTCTGACTGTTATCTTGCCAAAAACAGAAGAAGCACAGCCAAAGCTTAGAAGCATAAAGGTAAAATAATCTATTATCTGATGAGGGGAAAATTTTATTTTCCCCTCGAAATCAATCATTAGGTGCTGCTGTTAAAATCAATGTCTAGTTTTTTACAGGAACTCTTTAGATCATTTCGTATATACCTTGGACCAGAATAGAACAATGTACATTTTTCATTATTAAAATTAGATTTAATTGCTTTTAATTCATTGGCCCAATTAGGATGTCCTATACTTGAGTGGTTTTTTGAATGAGATATTAGATCAATATTAAAATCATCCTTGTAAATATCTTTTGCAACATATAGCATGCTCTTTGGTAGCTCCGAAGCAACCCTATCTATAAAAAATATATTATAGTCAAATATATCTAGATTAAAGTCATTTCCTAGTTCATTTAATAGCTTTTTAAACCATTCAAGATAAAAGTCATTATCACTCAGCCATATAAAATATAGCCTTCTGACGTTGGACTTTAATTTATTTGATTTTCCCCGATAGGCAATGTCTTGCATAATTGAAGCAAATTTTGCAACCCCAGTCCCAGCAGCAACAATTATTATATTTTCACTTTTTAGTATTTTATCACTCGAAGATCCATACGGCCCATCAATTCTTATCCGAAGTCTATCAATACTCTCTTGGTTCAACATTTTAATTGTTTTGTTATATATTTTTTCAGGCCAGGGACCGTTGGCCTTTATATTTAAAAAAACTGAATCACTATTACTTGTGCTTATGATATTGAATGGATACCACTCTAGTTTTGATATCCATGGGCAGTTAATGTAAACATAGTCCCCGGATTTATAATGAAACCAATCAGGTCTTATAAATGAAAAGGATATATTTTTTTCAGGTAATATCTGTAATGAATCTATAGAAATATCTGATTTATTTTTTGCGCGATTTAAAATTACATTGTAAAAATATATTAGCCTTGGCACTAGCAACCATTGAAGAATGCTTAGATCCTGTACCTGCACTTTATATGATTTTGATCGTAAATCTGTCTTCGTATCAACAATAAACTCTTTTCTATTTGGATTAAACCATGCAACTGGGTTCACCGCTAGGCTATTAATTAAGTCTGGATAATTATCAACAAGAGTTAGGAACTCGTTAAAGTCTATTGCTCCACTATCATCTAAATCTGCAGTATTAAAAAACTCATCAACAATTAGATCTACCTGGTTAATATCAAACTCCAGATTATTTTCTAGAAGAATATTTTTAATTAGTACTTTTAACTCTTTACGATCGATATCACCACTGGCATCAAAATCATGTATATCAAAAGCAAATCTAATTTTTTCTGCTTTTTTACCTTTAATAAGAGATTCAATTCCTGATAAGAATTCATCTATATCTAAATAATTATTATGGTCTTTATCAAAAATGTCAAAAATACGATTAACTATTTTTTCATTATTCAAACATAACCCTTTACTAAACTCATTCCGATCAATTTTATTGTCTTCACCTGCAATCTCACGGAATTTATTTTTTAGCTCAATTAAAAAAGGACCACTTAGTTTATGTGATTGATTTACCATTTATTTATATTATTATAAGTTCATAAAAGAAGACGTTTATATTATCTAGAGTAATGACTAATATAGAACTAATATTTAATCGAATATAGATAAATGATACACGATACTATATTAGACACAATTGGTAATACACCAGTTGTAAAAATTAACAAAGTCGCTAAAGAATTAGATTGTAATCTCTTTGCCAAATGTGAGTTCTTTAACCCCGGTGGTTCAGTTAAAGATAGGATAGGTTGGAGAATGGTTGAAGACGCAGAAAAATCCGGACGAATAAAGGCTGGAGATACATTAATAGAGCCTACCTCTGGGAATACAGGCCAAGGCATAGCTCTAGCAGCTGCTATAAAAGGCTATAAATGCATTATTACCATGCCGGAGAAAATGAGCCAAGAAAAACAAATCGTACTAGAATCTCTTGGCGCAATAATTGTAAGAACACCCACTGAAGCACTTTCTAGTGATCCAGACAGTCACATCTCTGTAGCAAAAAAACTGCAGAAAGAAATAAAAGATTCACATATTCTAGATCAATATTCAAATCCATCAAATCCAGATGCGCATTACGAAGGTACTGCACAGGAAATAATTAATGACTTTGGTAGTAATCTCGACATGGTCGTTGTATCTGTAGGAACGGGTGGTACAATAACAGGGGTAGCAAAACGTTTGAAAAAGGAATTGCCGGATATTAAAATTGTTGGTGCTGATCCAGTCGGCTCAATACTTGGTGGGGGTGATGAAATAAATTCATACCTTGTAGAAGGAATAGGTTATGATTTTATACCTGAAGTTTTAGATAATAGTTTAATTGATCAATATATAAAAACACACGATGAAGAATCTTTCATTATGGCTAGAAGACTAATCAAGGAAGAAGGCTTACTCTGTGGAGGATCCTGTGGAGCCACAATGGTCGCTGCCTTAAAAGGAGCATCAGTCCTAGAAGCTGGGCAAAACTGTCTTGTTATTCTGGCCGATAGTATTCGTAATTACATGACGAAATTTCCAAGTGATAATTGGATGAAAAAAAATGGATTTAAAATCTGATAAATTCTAGAAAATATTTTCTAATATTTATAATTGCCACATTACTATTGGTGTTTTTAACAATAGTTAACTATCAAATCTCATATCCTGACCCGCAATGGAACTGGGACAAAATAAAAACTGATAAAATTTATTTCCCAAATAATTTTATGTGGGGTACTGCAACCGCTGCACATCAGGTTGAGGGCAATAACACTAATAATAACTGGTACCGTTTTGAGCATCAAAAAGGCAGCAACGGTAAACCCAGAATTCACAATAATGATAAGTCAGGCTTAGCGGCTGACCACTGGAATCGCTATAACCAAGATATAGCACTGATGAATGACCTAGGTGTTAAGTACTACCGATTCTCAGTAGAATGGAGCAAGATTGAACCAAAAAATGGAATATACAATGAAGAAGCACTTGACCACTATCTAGATCTTTGTACCGCTCTAATCGACTCTGGACTCACGCCTGTTGTAACCCTTCATCATTTTACAAATCCAATTTGGTTTGAAGATCTTGGAGGCTTTGAGAAAGAAGAAAACATTGTACATTATTTAGAATTCTCAGAAATTGTATTCAATAAGCTATCTGATCTTGTTCCCTACTGGTGTACAATCAATGAGCCGGCTGTCTATGTATCGCAAGGATATTTTAATGGTGTATTCCCTCCAGGTAAAAATGACCCAGTTCTTGCTGGTCAAGTAATGAAAAACTTATTAAATGCACATGTAAGAGTCTTCAGACATCTGAAATCACTTCCAAATGGCATGAATACCCAAATAGGCCTTGTGAAAAATATTACTCAGTTTGACCCACTAAGAAGGTGGCATATTCTTGATTGGTATTTTAGTAGGATACTAAATGATATTTTCACAAACAATACTATAGATTTGTTAACAACCGGTAATTTTAATTTTTATTTACCCGGAATGGTAAATATTTCATATAAAAACACAGACGCAATTGGTGCGTTAGATTTTATTGGATTAAATTATTATTCTAGGTGGCATGTAAAAGGTCACCTGAATGCTGCAAACCCTTTTACGTTTGAAACAAGAGCAGAGGATATACAAACTGATATGCCGTATTCAATATATCCAGAGGGATTTTACAGAGCAATTCAAACCATAAGTAATTTAAAAAAACCAATAATTATAACGGAAAATGGAATAGCTGATAACAAGGATGATAGAAGAAAACTATTCATAGAAAGATACCTGTACGCTTTATATAAAGCTATTATGGACGATTATGATATAAGAGGATATTTTTACTGGAGCTTAATGGACAATTTCGAATGGGCGGAAGGGTATATGATGAAATTTGGCCTATATAAAGTTGATTTTGCTACCCAAGAAAGAGAACTCCGTAAAGGCAGTCTAGCCTTTTCTACAGTAGTTAAACAACCTAGTGCAAATAAGCGTGGTTATATAGTTTCCGTAGGAGATCAGGCGCCTGATCTATTACTAGAATACACTAATGGGAAAATAGTTCAACTCTCAGACCTATTAGGTCAGGTTGTTGTTTTACAGTTTACTGCGAGTTGGTGTTCAGTTTGCATTCAAGAAATGCCACATCTAGAGAACGAAGTATGGAAGACATATAAGGACAAAGGATTAATGTTAATAGGTATAGATAGGGACGAACCTTTAGATGTTGTGAAGAAATTTCAGGAAAAGATGGGCACTACATATCCAATTGCTCTTGATCCTGGCGCTAAACATTTTTCTAAATTTGCACATTTTAACTCTGGAGTAACTCGAAATATTGTTATAGATAAAAATGGTAAAATTGCATTTTTAACTAGATTATTTGATAAAAAAGAGTTTCAGGCCATGATAAATAAAATTGAATTATTAATACAAGAATAAAATCAATCAACTCCTTTTAATAGCGATTCATAATAATTAGTTACATTGTCGTAATTAATATCTTCTAAAAATACAGAGAAGGAAAAAAAACAGATTAAATAATTTAGATCTACTGCCCATGGTGGAATAAACTGCGGCTTGTCAACCAACCCTTCTTTATACAAACTATAAACTATAGGAATATCATCTAAATCTATCTTCCCTGAAAATATCAATTCAATACATTCAGTTTTTCCTTGTGAGATAGCAGACCTGAAAAAGTTATATACCCTTATTAAACCGTCAAGATAAACAATATCTTTAGTAAAAGGGGCACCACCAGTTAATACCCCACCTCTAAAAACACGTCTTGCGCTTTCAAAAGCTTGGTTCTTAGAGTTATTGTTTTTAACAAAAAATTTAAATACTTCAATAAAATCGGCACCATCAATTGCCATTTGAATCGCAAGAACTCTGTCTGATATCCTTCTCATACGGTCAACATCAATAGAGCCTGTAATAAATTCAGAAAATACAGCAAGTCCTTCCTGTGTTTTTGTAATACTGCCATAATTAGAGCCTAATATTTTCATTTTTTCTTGTCCCCTACCATTAAGTGTAGTTGCGACATGAATATAGGCCTCATGGTTCAATAATTGTTTTACATCTGTCTGGTCAAATTCTCCATTCTCTCTGATTTTAATCGCTTTTGAACTCGCTGTTGCCTTAGCAGAGAGCCCATGAACTAATTTTATTTTTGGAGCTGATTTACCAAAATAAGCATCGACAGACTTCGATATTTCTTTTGCCACAGTTTCAGAGTTTAACTTGTCACTATGCATTTGATTTATCTGATCACTGTTAATTGAATTAATTATTTCTTCAAACTGTTGCGATAAATCTCTAGGTATTGTTCTTCCATCCTGGATGGGTGTACTGGGAAGGCCATATATATCAGAAGACACCTTAAAAAAATCACTAGTCCCACAAACAGAGAGCAGTTCAGAGCTTCTTTTTATTTCTTTTGCTTTATTCTTTAACCAGCCATCATATTTAGTATCTCCAAATAACTTTCCTGCCTCCTGTAGTAAAGAAATCAAACCTGAATTATCATACTTAGGGTAGATAACATCTGGAATTTTTTTGCAATTATTATTAAAAAAATCTATCCGGACATTTTCAGACCAAGAAATATGTTTAAGAATTTTTACTTCCCTGCTAGCCAGATAAATCAGTTCAGAAAGGTCACTAATCCTTTTTTTATCTTTTACACTTAGCATAATATTAGGTTACAGGCTTACCAATTAGTTCATACTCATTAGCAGCCTCAATATGTACATTTACAAATTCTCCTTTATTAACCTCTCCTTCTATTTGTACAATATTATCAATCTCTGGCGAGTCAAACTCAGTTCTTCCAACACCAATATTATTTTCGGCTTGATCAACCAGTACTTTTATTGATTTTCCAATAAAAGACTCATTTCTATCTAGACTTATATCATGCTGAAGTTCAATGATTTGATTTTTTCTTTCATTCTTTATATCCATCGGAATATTATCATTAAGGTCGGCCGCAGTCGTGCCCTCTTCCTCTGAATAAGTGAAAACGCCTAAACGGTCAAATCTGATATCCTCAACAAAATCACCTAACTCCTTAAAATCATCTTCAGTTTCTCCAGGATATCCAACAATAAGTGTGGTCCTTAAAGCAATCTCGGGGATTAACTCTCGAAGATGATTTATCCTATCTCTTATACCTTTTTGATTTAGTCCCCTTTTCATCGACTTCAAGATTGCATCTGAAGCATGCTGAACAGGCATATCAAGATAGTTACAAACCTTTTCAGATTCAGCTATAGAATCAATAATGCGTTGAGATAAATGAGCTGGATGAGCATAGTGCACCCTAATCCAGTCTATACCATTAATCGTGTTTAGCTGTCTTAATAAATCGCTTAGATACACTTTTTTATCAAGATCCCAACCATAGGATGTAGAATCCTGAGCAATAACTAAAAGTTCTTTGGTCCCTTTTTCAGCCAGTCTATTAGCTTCATCCATTATAGCAGGAATAGTTCTACTTTTTTGTAGGCCTCGCATTATAGGTATACTGCAAAAAGAGCATCCATTATCACATCCTTCAGCGATCTTGATGTATGCATAATGGTTTGGCGTCATTAATGACCTATAGAATAAAGGATCATCTTTGGAATATTCTTTTCCAGTCAGAAAAGAAACAATCTGTCTATGATCATTACTACCGAAAATTCTATCAATCTCTGGAATCTCTGTTGAAATTTCTTCAGGATAACGCTCTGAAAGACACCCCATTACCACTAACTCTGTTGGTTTGCCTGTCTTTTTCAATTCTGCAGCCTGTAATATTGTATCAACAGACTCTTCCCTAGCCATATCTAAAAAACCACAGGTATTTACAATAATAGTATCTGCATCTTCAGGATTTTCAGTAACTATCAATTCTGACTTATTCAACCCACCCAATAGAATCTCAGAGTCAACGAGGTTTTTTGCGCATCCGAGACTTATAATATTTACAGACTTGTCCATATATTAAATAGACATAACTATCTTAATTGTCGATTTCATTACCTAATAAACCATCTAAATAGGTACCTGGGTCAAAAAGCTCTATATCTGATAGTTCCTCACCAACTCCAATAAATTGCACTGGAATACCTAGTTCTTTGTATAACGGAAAAATAATCCCCCCCTTGGCAGTACCATCAAGCTTAGTAAGGACAACACCCTCCAACGGAACATATCTATTAAATTCTTTTGCCTGCACCACAGAATTTTGACCCAGTAGTGAGTCGATTGTAATCAAGTTTTTTACTATGAATTCTGGAAATCTATTCTCTATAATTCTATGCATTTTTTCTAACTCCTTCATTAGATTATTGTATGTATGCAATCTACCAGCTGTGTCAACAATAACAATCTCACATTCATCAGACCTAGCTGAGCTTAGACCATCAAAAAGCACAGCAGAAGGTTCTTTTGTTTTATCATTGCATACCAATTTAACATCAGCTCTTTTTGACCAAATTTTCAACTGATCAATAGCTGCAGCCCTGTATGTATCAGCTGCAATTAATAATACTTTTTTACCTTGGTCCCTGTATAGCCTTGCTATCTTAGCCGCGCTAGTAGTTTTTCCTGTACCATTTACACCAACCATCATAATCACAATCGGCGAATCATAATCTATTATTGAATATTTTACAGGTAGCTCATTAAGTAGGTATTCTCTGATTCTCTCACTATAACTATCTTTAGTTAACTTTCTTAAAATATTTATTATACTATCAACAGTATCAAATCCTATATCCGCGAGAAGCAACTGTTCCTCAAAACTATCTATATCTTCATCTGATATATTATCTGATTTTAAGTTGTTAAACGCATTCCTTATTGATGAACGTGTATTCTCAAGAGCGCTAAATAACTTACTAAACATCTTTTCCTCTTATTACTTTATAATAATCTTTATAGTATAAAAACCAGCTAACCAATGCGAGCCCTAAAGCAGCATATAAAGAAACAGGTTTTAACCACCATACTGCATCAAATTCAAAAATATGAAGAAACACTGATAATGCGGTTATACCAGTCGCCCATTTTCCCCACCAATTGGAGTGTAATATGTATTTACCTGTATTTGCAAAATACAAAGCAGGTATCGCAATTAGAAAATGTCTTACTGTATAAAACACAAAAAACCAAAGAGGGAAAATTTCAAGTATTACCAGATATAATACCACCGCAGTAATTATTATAAAGTCTGCTATTGGATCAAGCCACATACCAACATGAGTAACCTCGCTAGCTTTTCTAGCGAAATAACCATCTAAAGCATCGGATAATACTGCCACTATCACTATAACTGCAGTATATGCACGCATTTCAGGATAATTTAATGTGTATATGATCGGAATAGCAGCAGCAGCCCTAAGCATACTTATTACATTAGCAAGTGTTAATACTTTGGATGGATTGCTCATGTATTTTTTTTTAATATTTAAAATATTCTTCATATTTTGATTTTTAATTCGATAAAATTTCTCCAACTATCTTATTAGAAGCGCCAGCGTTATTATTGATAAATTGCTGAGCTGCACGACTAGCTAAAATTAGCTTCTGATCATTATTTATAAATTGGTCTAATATTTCTATGAATTCAGTTCCTTTTTTAATAGAAAAACCTGATTTATTATTAATTATCTCACTTGCTTCATCAAATTCATGATAATTAGGACCAAATATTGTTGGAACTCCAGCAACAGAAGGTTCCATTAGATTATGGACTCCTGATGAAAATCCACCTCCAATAAAGGCAATTTTTACTTTCCAATACATTTTAGATAAAGCACCAACAAGATTAATTATTTGTGCTCTAGGATTATCTATATCAAAATCTTCGATTGAATCAATTATTTTAACTGAAATAGCACTCCTTTTAAACATAGATTCTATATATCTATTCTCTTGATCACTTGGCTCATGAGATATCCATATTATCTGAATATTTCTATTTTGCTCCATGTATCTTATGGTTTTAGGAAGTACTATATTGCGATCTTTGTTGTGCATACTAGCAAACAGTACAATATCTCTTCTATCTTGTATTAATTTTTTATCAATTACTTTAATATTTTCTGAAGTAGATATAACCTGGTCGAACCTCGGATTTCCGGTTTGATACACTTTTTGAGTATTTGATTCACCAAGATATTTATCTAATACAAAATAATCATTATTATTAATAGCAAATATTTTCGCTAAAGATCTATACATAGGTTTATATATATAATTCAAAATTGAAAGGCTATTATTAAAATAATCTTTTGATTTAGCACCAATTAGAATTGTGTCTATATTATTATTTTTTGCTAACCAAATTAGATTGAACCAAAGATCAGTAGTTGCAAATATAATTTTCTTTGGCTTTACTAGACTCAAAACATTTTGGATCGTCCAGTAAAAGTCAAAAGGCTTATATATTTTACAATCTATATTTTGATTATTCACATTATCATAACCGCTAGGCGAAAAAAAACTCAATAAAATAATACTATTATTTTCCTTTTTTTTAATTCCTTCTATAACTGGTTCTGCCTGAAGATATTCACCATATGATGAAGCGTGAAACCAGTATATATTATCATTTGATGAATTTTGATTAAAGTAATTTATTAATAATTTTTTAGTTTCAAACCTTCCATGAATACCTCGCCTAATTTTTGAATTAAACAATGAAAGAAAAAATGTAATTAATAAGAAAAATGGATATAAAAATAGATTATATAAAATAAATAATATAATTCGCAAGCTATGCTCTTTCTAAAATTGATTTTATAACCTTATTCGTGGGAATAAGGTCCATACAATACTGAGTAGACCGAAAACATTCCTGCTTCCCATTTTGCGAACATGGCCTACACCACAAATTAGTTTCAATATTTATAGATTCATTCAAGGATACACCCCCACCAGTTTCTGTTGATGTAGGCCCTAGAATCATTACAACTCGCTTATCTAAAGCCTCAGCAATATGTAATAACCCCGTATCGCTTCCAAAAACAGTATCAGAAAGGGAAATTATTGCCATTGCCTGCCTAATATCTGTCTTACCAGATAGATCAATAACGTTATTGTTAATTAAGCTAATCTCTTTACATATCTTATCATTTAAGGTGCCAAGCATTACTACTGTTTTTTTTGTTCGTCTTAGAATCTCATCAATGACTTTACTATATTTATTTATTTGCCATTGTTTTTGAGGCCAGGCTGCACCAGGAACCATTACAA
This sequence comes from uncultured bacterium, assembly GCA_964646455.1. Lineage (GTDB taxonomy): Bacteria > Fidelibacterota > Marinisomatia > Marinisomatales > UBA1611 > TMED80. Next base: position 20,974 of record CAZYDX010000003.1, read on the forward strand.
TAAATTTATCCTTAGCTCCTCTATCATTTAAAATTGATATCGCAGATTTTTTTTCAATATTACTAACTATTAATTCAGTTTTAGGAGTACTTAAAGTATCATAGTTATCAATACACTCGTGATACATAGCTGACGCAGAATAACTTTCGGGAAATAAGTTAAGATGCAATTGGAACAGAAAGATTCGTAACAATCTTGGCTTCTTAACTTTTGATGTTATATTATTTAAACCCAGTGTAATGATCTTAGACCTAATAGAACCATGTAAATCAAAAACCTTATCATACTGGGATGATTTTATATACCCGCTTAATTCTATAAGACCTTTTATACCAGCCTCACTATTCAACTCTATTATACGATCAATGTCTGGTTGCATTTCTAGTATCGAAGAAAACCTTTCTAGAGTTAAAAAGTGAATTTCAGGATTATTATATTTTATTTTTATTGATTTCAAAAAGGATGTAGTAAGAACAATATCTCCGATTGAACTAAATCGAATAACTAAAATTTTAGTTGACCGCCTCAAGCTAACTTTCACGGTCTTTATTAAAATACACTAAATCAATAAGTGATTTTTTTATATCTGACTCATCATAGCCAGAAATAGAGTCAATGGCTTCATTGGAAAAATCATCTAATTTTTTGTTTGTATAATCAAAACCACCTAATCCATTAATCATGTTATTAATTTCTTTTAAATTTGTCTTATTTTTTTTCTTTTTTCTGACCAGTGATTTAAGCCTGTTGCGATTCAATCTATCCGCGTTATCTATTGAATATATCAATGGAAGGGTTATTATATTCTGTTTAACATCGCCAGCAGCATCTTTTCCTGTTTGGTTTTCAGAACCTAAGAAATCAAAAAGATCATCTTTTATTTGGAAAGCCATGCCAAGGTTTTCTCCATAACTATAAACAGATTTTCTATCCTTTTCTTCATTGGTAGTGGTTATTGCACCTAGCTCACAACTAGCAGCAATTAAGGAAGCAGTTTTTTGATTAATCATATCGTAGTATACATCTTTAGGCATATTTCGAGTGAGGCTTTTTTCTATCTGCATTATTTCGCCTGCACTTAATTTTTCTGCAGTATTTGATATTAAATCCAAGGCATCAAAATTCTTTAGACCAACCATATTAATTAGAGCCTTACTAAGAATAAAATCACCCATTAAGACTGATATTTTATTTTTCCATATTTGTTTAACTGAGGGTTTACCTCTCCTCAATTTAGCATCATCAACAATATCATCATGGATAAGAGTTGCAACATGTAGTAATTCCATCATAGCGGCCGCTTTATAGGTGTGTTTTGTTGGACGACCACATAACCTAGCACTAAGCAAGGTCAATATTGGCCTTATGTTCTTACCTCTATTTTTAACTAAATAACTTGAAATCGAGTTAATTAATTTCACTTCAGAGTTAAGAGCACTCTTGAACTCTATCTGAAAATTATTGAGATCATCCAGAATAGGTTTTGTGATATTCTTCAAACTAGTCATAATACAGCCGTAAAATTAATTAATTAGCGCTATTAAAATTTTTATTTCGATTAACCAACCACGATACACCAATACTTAGTTCATATAAAACAATAAGTGGAAAAGCCATTACTATCATACTGACAGGATCTGGTGGGGTAATAAAAGAAGATAATATAAAAATAGCAACAATTGAATGTCTTCTATAATGTCTCATAAATGCAGGTGTTAATACTCCAATAATTGATAGTAAAAATGAAATAACCGGTAATTGGAATACAATCCCCGAGCCCAATAAGAGCCAAGAAATAAAACTAAAATAATGATTAATAGAAAAATTATTAAGTACCAAATCTCCTGATAGGCTCGCAAAAAAATTCAAACAATAAGGGATTAAAATTATGTAGCTAAATAATATGCCAGCTATGAAGGAAGAAAAAGAAAATAATACAAGCGGTAAAACAAAACCTTTTTCATTTGCATATAACCCTGGTGATACAAATTTCCATACCTGATATGTGATAACAGGAACAGACAAAATAATTCCACCAACTAATGCAATTGTCCATTTAATAAGAAACATGCCCTGTACAGAGAGTACCTGTAAATTTACCGAATTATTTGAGTCGATATTTTCTAATGGCAATAACAGTAAATATAGAAAAAAATCAATAAAAAAGAAGGTTACTATCCCGCCAAGTAAAACAGAAGAAATAATCTTAATAATTCGCCACCTGAGCTCCTCTAAATGTTCTATAAAACTCATTGTCCTTTCGTTTGAAGCCATTATCAGTTAATTATCAAAATTAGAGATAAGTTTTTCGAGAACTGAGCTTGGTGGAGTATCTATTGAATCAATAGATCTTGTAATATCCTTAAATAACTTCTCCCGACTTGAAGTCCAAAATTCTTTTTCAAGTTTCTCTGAAATCAAATCCTTTATTCTATCTTTATATCTTGATATCCGACGATCTTCTAATGTTCCATCACCCTCTAAAGCTTCAATGTCAATTAGTATTTTATCGAATATTTCAGGTATACCCTCACCTATAATAGCAGTAGAATTCATCACAGATGGAAGAAAGTCATCTTTTATAGTGAAATCATGTAAAGTATCAGATAACATTCTTGCGATTCGTTTTGAGCCAGGCCTATCAGATTTATTTATGATAAATATATCTGCAATTTCAATTATTCCAGCTTTCATTAGCTGTACCTCATCACCTGATTCTGGCACCAAAACAACTACCGTAAAATCTGCAGCGTTTACAATATCATGTTCTGCCTGTCCAACTCCAACAGTCTCATAGATAATAATATCTTTACCACTTGCTGATAAAACATCACCAGCTTCTTGTGCCATTTTTGATAGACCACCTAAATCTCCTCTATTCCCCATACTTCTTATATAAACATTATTATTTTCAGTATACTTGCTCATTCTCACTCTGTCACCAAGCAAGGCGCCGCCACTAAATGGACTACTTGGATCAATCGCAATGACACCTATAGATTTTTTTTTAGATAAAAAACATTTTATCAATTGATCTACTATTGTACTCTTCCCCGCTCCTGGTGGTCCCGTTATACCAATTCTTAGTGACTTATTTGATCTATTATAAATGTGTTCGTAAAAATTTTTTACTTCTTTATCATTATTTTCAATTAGAGTGATAGCTCTAGAGATAGCCATATGATTATTATTGAAAATATCTTTATAATTGAACTGATTCATTATTTATTAATATACATTAATCTTAGTTTAAATTAATTACCATTTTAGGTAAAAAATATTAGTAAACCTTCATTGACTACAGAAAGTATAAATCATTAATATTAGTGTCTTTAATAATAAGGAAATTAAAATAATGGACAGACATCCACAGCAAATAAAACGAGAACGTCAAGATATAAAAAGAAGAGCTAGGAATGTTTCAAACATGTCAAGGCTACGCACACAAATAAAGAATGTGCTAGAATCTACTGATAAAGAGAAAGCACAATTAGAATACGCAAAAGCAGTTAGCTCTATTGATAAGGCGGCAGGAAAAGGGCTTATTCATAAGAATACAGCCGGCAGAAGAAAATCTCAAATTACACGCCACCTAAATTCTTTAAAATAAATTTAATTATCTGAGGGTGAATAGTTAGGAGCTTCTTTAACAATTCTAACCTCGTGTGGATGGCTTTCTCTTACTCCCGCTGCTGTTATTTCAATAAATTCTGACTTTCTTCCAAACTCATCTATTGTTTTACAGCCACAATAACCCATTGAGGACCTTATTCCACCGGTTAATTGATGGATAGTATTTTTCACTGGCCCTCTAAAAGGCACCATACCCTCAATCCCTTCTGGAACTAATTTTATATTATCTGTATCTTCTTGAAAATATCTGTCACCACTTCCTTCTTCCATTGCAGCCATTGACCCCATTCCTCTAAAACTTTTATACTGTCTGCCTTCATACAATATTGTTTCACCAGGACTTTCATCCATACCTGCTAAAACACTACCTAACATGATTGAATCTGCACCAGCAGCAAGCGCTTTAGCTATATCACCGCTATAGCGTAAACCACCATCGGCAATTACAGGTATATCTTCTTTTTGTGCTATTTCAACGGTATCCATAATCGCAGTCAGCTGAGGTACTCCTACCCCAGCAACAACTCTTGTCGTACAACTAGCTCCAGCTCCTATACCAACTTTAACGCAATCAGCTCCTGAATCAATAAGTGCTTTTGCACCAAATCCGGTAGCAACGTTACCAGCTAATATTGATAAATTAGAGTTCTGCGCCTTTAATTTAGATATTGTATCTAAAACACCTCTTGAGTGCCCATGAGCTGTATCAACCACAATTGTATCTACCTCAACATCTAGAAGCTCTTTAACTCTTTCTAGTGTATCACCTGAAACGCCAACCGCTGCTGCGACCCTAAGCCTACCATTCCGATCTTTACATGCATTTGGATACTGCTGTTTCTTTTTTATATCCTTAACAGTTATTAACCCTGCCAATTCTCCTGAATCATCAACAACCAACAATTTCTCAATTCTATGTTTATGGAGTAGCTCTTCAGCATCTTTTAGAGATGTATCCAGCGGGACAGTAACTAAATCATTTGAAGTCATACAAGCTGATACCTCGAGATTTTCATCTACCTGAAAACGAATGTCTCTATTGGTTATTATTCCAACTAATTTTTCTTCAGCTACCACAGGGAGACCACTAATTCTAAATTCGGACATAATTCTTTTTGCTTCTTCTATAGTATAATTAGGACCTATTGTGACCGGCTTTAAAATCATTCCACTTTCTGAGCGTTTCACTTTATCTATCATAGATCTCTGGTATTCGATTGAGCAATTCTTATGAACTACACCAATTCCCCCCTCCCTAGCTATTGCAATTGCCATATCCTCTTCAGTTACAGTGTCCATTGCCGCACTAATGATTGGGATATTTAGTTTGATATTCTTCGTTAAACGCGTTTCAATGATGGTTTCTTTTGGCAATATTTTTGATTTTTGAGGCACCAACAAAACATCATCAAATGTATATCCTTTTCTAAAAACAGATTTTTTTTTCACAGATTACTCCAAATATTTTTTATTTTTTAATTTTGCAACAATGTCTCCGCTACTAATCAATTGATCTAATCGATTAATCTCACCAGTTAGCTCTCTATCGCCTTTTGAATTTTTTACAATATCTTTTGTTATATTAATGATATGCCGCGTACCAATACCTGGCATTAATTTGGAGTGTCGAAGGTTATATGCTGCACAACCAATAAGCATTTCAATTGAAAGAATTTTGGTCACATTTTCTTGTATTTTCAATAGTTTATATCCAGCCCATGGAGCCATACTAACCAAATCTTCCTGTCCACCAGAGGTTGGAATAGAGTCTATACTAGCAGGGTGTGCAAGTGTTTTATTTTCAGATGCTAAGGCAGATGCCGTTACATGCGCAATCATATAACCGGATTCAATACCTGGTTTATTAGCTAGAAATAATGGAAGCCTGCCTTCAGCGCCTTTCATGAAATAATGTATCCTTCTTTCTGATATTGCTCCGATCTCAGCCATTGCCATTGATATTGAATCTAACGCAAGAGCTATGTGCTCAGCATGGAAATGACCAGAATAACCTATTTCTCCATTATCTAAAACTACTGGATTGTCGCTTACACTATTTATTTCGTTATTTATGAATTGTGATAATTGTTCTACTATGTCTCTACATGCTCCGTGGACATGAGGAATGCAGCGAAAGCTATAAGGATCTTGAACGACATTACAATCTTCATGAGAAGAAACAATTTCACTATTTTTTGTCATTCTCCAGATATTACTAGCAGATATAGTCTGGCCTTTGTGTATCTTTAGTTTATGAATAGATGATTTAAATGTATTTCTACTAGATAAACTAGTTTCAATCGATAGAGATCCAACTACATCTGCAGAGTCAAGTATTATTGCACCGTTATATAAGGTTTTAATAGCAATAGCGGTTGATATTTGAGTACCATTTACCAGACTAATACCATCTTTCTGATATAGTGTTAACGGATCAATATCCATCTTCTTTAGTACAGTTTTTGATCTGGATATTTTTTTATTGTGCAGAATCTTTCCTTCACCAATTAGAGCACTAGCAATATGCGCCAGTGGAGCTAAATCACCGCTAGCCCCTACAGAGCCCTTTTCAGGAACAACTGGAATAAGATCATTATTTAAAAACTTGACCAGCTGTGAAACAGTATCAGGATGCACCCCACTATACCCATGAGAATAATTAAGTAACTTTAGAGCCATAGCTACTCTGATGATTCCAACATCTAAATTATCTCCAACTCCTGCTGAATGACTTCTAATGAGGTTAAGCTGGAGTTTTCTTTGATCTTCCTTATCAATCTTTATTTGACTTAGTCGACCAAATCCGGTATTAACACCATATACGGTCTTACCCGATAATATTATATCAGTTAACCTATTATAAGATTTACGTATCTTTTTCTTCGAATTTATATTGATCATTATTTTAGTAGGCGACAATAAAAGAGGAGTAAAATCCTGATAGGTATAGATTTTGTCTGAAATACGTAAGGTCCCCATCAACTAATTTAGACTAAAGATTCTATTTATTACAATTGATTAAGAATAGTCGATATTTACTTTTTTATGGAGCTATAATCAGAAAAAATAATAGGATCGGTGGGAATATTATTTAAAATAACCTCCCCGTAACGTTTTGTGATAATTCTATTATCTAGACTAATAAAAACTCCAGAATCATACGTCGTTCTAATTAATCTACCAAATCCTTGCCTAAATCTAATCGCGCACTCAGGAACAGAAAAATTCATAAAACTATTTAACCCATTCATATCTAGATATTTTGAATAGGACTTTATGAGTGGGTCAGACGGAACGTCAAATGGTAGTTTAACGACTATTAAAATTTCTAATAAATCCCCAGGCAAATCTACTCCTTCCCAGAAACTATTAGTTCCAAACAATAAAGCATTTTCATGCATGTGCATGCCTTTAATTATAGAAGGTTTGGAAGCACCTCTTGATTGAGCAAAAAGAGGAATATCTTTTCCATCAGTTTTTTCTTTTATTTTTTTAGATACATTATCGAGCATTTTAATTGAGGTAAAAAGGACCATCGTTCGTTTTTGAAATGTTTTATGAATATAATAAATGATATCTGATAGTTTCGAAGTATCTCCAGTTATATCGCTAGTACCACCATATTGATAGTAAACAACCTGATCTTGATAAGAAAAAGGACTTATATAATCATCGGTGATTATATTTTCTATATCTTGTAAACCATTACGATTCATAAAATAGTCAAAGGAGTCATCCACCTTGATAGTTGCTGATGTCAAAACAAAATTACTATTTCTACTATATAACTTATTATGTAAAATTTCAGATATATCAATCATTGACGCATGTAATGAAAGTTGTAATTGATCTGTTTTTCCTCCTTTGGATTTATAAAAACCTTCTTTCCAATATACCCAATCAAAATCCTGGTTTTCAGTTAATATATTTATCGAATTATTTAGTTCACTTATATTTTCTATACCTTTATCTATAACATTATGCAAATAGGCATATTTAGATCTAGATGAATCAATCTGAAGAATAAATTTTCTAAGATTATTAAAGCATAAAAGTAAACTTTGTACATTAGTATGAAAATTTGATAGCTCTTTATTAACGGAAGCATATTCTTTTTCTAACGAATGAATTATTGGTCTTTCTTGGTATGCTTTTTCTCTATTGAATTGATCTTCATTATTGTTTGCTAACTCAGTCATGAACCTTTCAAATGAAATACGAACCTCCTCGATATCATTTAATAAGGTCTCTCTAAGAACTTTTACAGATGGTTCTGAATCACTTATAGATTGTATGACATTGTTCCATCTTCTTGATCTTGGGTGTGATGGATTAATTGACTGAAGTAATGGTAAAACATTTTGATGGTCGAGATTAACTTTAAACTGATTATATCCAGATTTAACAATATTATGTACCTCATCTACAATAATCGTATCATGCTCTGGTAAAATCCCAGGTGATTTTGCTTCAGATAATAATAATGAATGGTTAGCAACTATTATGTCTGCCTCATACATTAATTTTCTTATTGGGCCATAATAACAACCATGGTTTCTTTTGCATATATCTCCTGTACAAAAACCAGTATCACTACATATCATTGACCATATCCATGTTTTTCTGGTGTTTAAAAATCCACTGCATTCTGATATATCACCAGATTCCGTCCATTCTGACCAAAATAGAATTGGTATAATTGCCTCTATATCTTTATCACTAGCTATATTACTATCGCCTGTAAACCAATTAAATCTGGTCCTACAAATATAATTTTTTCTACCTTTAATAAGTAGAGCGATCACAGATGTTCTTAATGCCTCAGTTAATTGAGGTAAATCTTTATAAAATAACTGATCTTGTAAATGCTTTGTGTTGCAACCTATCACTACAGGCCCACGAGTTTCAGTCTGATATTTTCGCTTAATAGAAGCAAAAAGATAGGCCATCGACTTACCCAATCCTGTTCCTGCCTCTAATACCCCAGAACCATTACCATTAATGATATTATCGCACATGTTAGCATACTCAACCTGATTAATCCGGTCCTCATACCATTCATAATTTTTCGATAGAATTCCACCAGAGCTAAAAACATCTGCAGCGCTAATATTTTCAATATTTTTTGAACCTTCAAATTCATATACACTCTGTCTAGGCTTTCTTTCGGATGTCCTCACTTTTAGTGACCCTTTTAGATCACCCTTTTTCACTAGAGCATTTGCTAGGTCCACATATAGTTTTTTATTAGGTATATCATATTTTTCTAGAACAGAAATAACTTTAGATATCTCTTCCAATGTATAACACGATAACTCATCTAAAAGATGTAAGAATATATTTCCGCAATTCTCTGTGTCTTTTTCTGCTCTATGACTTCCAGAGGAGTCTAACCCATAAAACTCAGATAATGCACCTAGATTAAAGACTGGATGATCAAATAACATTGCCCTAGCAAGCTGGAGTGTATCATACAAAGAATTTTCGGGGATATCCTTATTATATCTTTTACATAGTTCTAAGATATAACTCCAATCAAACCTGATGTTATGAGCTACCAATGGATAGTTTCCAATAGTATTGAAGAAGTCATCTATAATATCTTCCTCTTTAGGAGCATCGGATACAATTTCGTTGGTGATACCAGTAATACCAGTAATAAATGGGGATATAGTGACCTGCGGGTTAATGAGTGTTGAATATTTTTTCTTAGGTTTACCATTTACAAAATGTATTGCTGCGACCTCTATTATTTTATCATGTTTCGGGTCAAGACCAGTTGTCTCAAAATCAAAAGCAACATACGTAGTAAGGTTAAGAGTAGTTAATAATTCTTTTTTACGCATTAATTGACTAACTAAATAGAATTTTTAAATAAAATAGGGGATTTGAAAGCTCTGATTTTGGTATTTCTTCAGCAAGCATGCCTGATATCAAATTACGTACTTTTTCATTCCTAGCTGCTCGATCAATAACAAAGTTAAGTAAAAATTTAGAATGTGCGAGTTTTAACAACTTTGCACTAGTACTTAATTCATTTCCTAGGTATGCCCATAAATCTTGATCATACTTTTTTAGGTATCGTTTTGTAAAATTATTTTTTTGTTTGGCCTTTGCTGCGATTTCTGCTGCAATTTTTCCAGATACCAGTGCGTTTCCAATTCCTTCTCCAGTAAATGGGTCTACTAATCCAGCAGCATCACCTAACAAAAGAAAACCATCTCCATGATTTTCTCTTTTAATACTCCCGATAGGTAGGTTCCATCCTTTATGTTTCTCCATTGGAACGGCATCTTTAAATCTCTCCTTAAAGTTATCTGAATTAATGACATCCATCATAATATCACTAAGCTTCATACCCTCTTTTTTAACAATACTTTTTAAAAGTCCAACACCAATATTCGCTCGATTCTCACCAGCAGGGAAAACCCAAAAATAACCCGGATTCATTTCTTTAACATAATGTAGCTCTATTTGATCAGTTAGGTCTTTGACGTTTTCATAATAACAGCGTATACCTATTGCAGTATTTTCCATATCCATATTATATAGACCAGTCTTTTTTGATATAATTGAGTTTGGTCCATCAGCACCAAATACAATATTCCCTCTATATTCTTTTAATTTTCCATCTTTAGAAGTACCCTTTACTCCCACAACCGAATTATTATCAAAGATTAGGTCATTAACTTTGAATCCCTCTTCATATTCTGAAACTTTTTTTGCTTGTTGGAACATATAATTATCAAATATCATTCTAGGAATAACGTATCCATGTTGTATATGCTTTTTATTCAGACTTTTATCTAATAATAGCTCACACTCTGAATGCTTAGGATTTCCAAAAATAATCCGCTTAATGATTGCCCCGTTTAATTTATTTATTCCATTAATCAAACCAAGGTCATCCAATACTTTTACACTCTTACCAGATAGAGCGTCACCACAGGTTTTATCTCTTGGAAAATGAGATTTATCAAGTAGTATAGTTTTAAGTCCTAATCTATTACCATATATAGCCGCGCAAGTGCCAGCAGGCCCAGCACCAACAATAATTGCATCATACATCCGTTAGATTTTCTTCTTGAGCAACTCCAAATGAAGGATAGGTTATCCCATATTTTAGATAATTAATAGAGCGTATGATAAAAAAAAGCATCCCCAGTATAATTAGAAACCATGGTGAACGAACACAGGTAAACATTGCTAAAATAAACAAAGGATAGAATTGTAATCTTTTTATATGTCTAACATGATTAGGCCATATCAGAGCGACAGCAGGAAAGAACAGAGAAACCATTGATACGGTACTAATTATAGGATCATCAAGCTTATAACCAAAAACCGTAGATGTAATCATTAATATTAAAGAAAGCGCTAAATAACTTACCTTATTATTCCAGCTATCTATTATCCAATCATCGTTTTCTTTATCATAGCTTATTTTAAATTCATAAATAACTATCCCAGAGACAAATACACACCCATATGGTAAAAAACCAATAAAATTACTTTCTACCATACTAATGTTTACAGCACCAATCAAAAAAACTATAGAAAAAATAACAACATTAATAAATAAATCTGAATATGTTAAACGATCATTACCTAGTTTCAGTATTTTATTTTTAGATGTTACATAGAATAGAATAGTTGATAAAATCAATCTTAGTATACCATCAGTATACCCCGACCAATCCCAGTAGCTATATCTATCAATCTGACCAAGCATATAACTAAAGCCTGAGATAGTTATGGTCCAAACAATAAATAGATTTATAACATTATATTTTTCAATTAGTTCAGCATATACGCTGATATCTTTATTGAAATCTTCATACTTCTTAGAATGTTTTGGAATTAATCTTGCTATAATCATTTATTTTATTTGAATAAATATAACTCTATCTATAAACCAGCCATCTCTTGCAAAGAAATACCAAAAACCAAATCAAAAAATTCATTAAAAATAATAAGACATACAATTAATGACGAAACGACAAACAGGGTATTTGAAACATTCTTAATCAATTTCCAATCTAAATTTAATTGTTCCATACCTATTTTTATCTCATCTAAAAAAGAACCAACTGTCCACTTATTTAGGATGAAAATCGCTGTCAAAGCTCCACCAATTGGAAGCATATATTTTGATGATAATTCATCTAAAAAATCAAAAAATGTAATATCAAAAATACCGGTAATATTTAAACTACCAAGTGATAGAGAACAAAAAACACCTACTAAAGTAATAACACCCCCAAATAAAAGAGTAGCTTTTTGTCTGGGCCAATCTTTTTCATCAATAAAATATGCAGTAATAACTTCTAAAATAGAAATTGCGGATGTTAGTGCTGCAATAAACAAGATAAAAAAGAAAAGTGTTCCCCATACTAAGCCTCCTCCTATTTGAGGAAATATAGTAGGTAAAACAACAAAAATAAGTCCAGCTCCTGCGCTAGGATCCGCTCCCATTGCAAAAACGATAGTAAAAATTGCAGTCCCAGCGAGCATAGCAATTGCGGTATCTAAAAGGATAACCCATACAGCTGAGTTAACAAGATTTTGCTTTTTATCTAAATAGCTACCATATGTTATCATAGTACCCATTCCAAGACTCAAAGTAAAAAAAGCATGCCCAAGAGCTAGAACAATACTTGATGGTGTTAAGTCTGAGAACTTTGGCTTAAAAAGGAATGTCAATCCCTCACTACCTCTTTCAAGTGTTAGGCCTTTTACAACCAGTACACCAAGTATAATAATAATAAGAGGCATCATTATTTTTGCACCTTCCTCAATACCCGATTTAACACCCTTAATTATTATCCCTATACATACTAGCATAAAAAGTAACTGCCATAGTATTGGATTAATACTGTTGCTTATAAAACTATTAAATACCTCTCCAGATACCTCAGGATTTCCTGATAAAGACTCAAAACCGCCAAGCGCTGAATAAATGGTATATCGAAGAGTCCAACCTCCAACGACCCCATAGAAAGATAGTATTACAAATGCAGAGCCAACCCCAAGAAAACCAACCCATTTCCAATTAGATTTTTTCGCTAACCTAGTGAAAGCACCTACAGGACTTAACTGAGTATTCCTTCCAATAGCTAGTTCACCCAAAAGAATTGGAAGGCCAACTATTAGAATACAAATCAGATAAACGATAGTAAATGCTGCACCACCATTCTGACCAGCCATATGAGGGTACTTCCAAATATTACCTAGGCCGACAGCAGAACCAGATGCTGCAAGGATAAATCCAAGTCTAGATCCCCATTGTTCTCTTTTATTACTCATTGCCTACTCCTTGCTCACCGTTTTCTATGTTAGCATCCATAACATCATCGAATGGACTTAGATGCGCATCAACTATTGCATCTATCATTCCATAGAAGTATAAAAATATTACCCACCATGCATATTTATTCCGTTTTGCAAGATATCGACTTTTTCGTAGTAAATAATTCCCTGTATCATAATCTGAATAGATCTTAGAATTCTCAAGCCATGATTTAATGGCTAAAGCCTCAAGCCCCATAACAGTAACACCTTTAACTAACTTACCATTATATATCTGCCCTCCTCCAGGAATAATCGATGCAAAAAATGCAGTTTTTGGACTTTTAACTCTTACCGAATCCATCACACTTCCATAAAGAGGTATAGTGATCATAAAAAATGTTATATAAAATAATTTTTTAATCCTGATCAACTCTCAATAGCTATACAATCAATCTCTACGCGAGCACCAAGTGGCAGGCCTACTACCTCAACAGTTGACCTAGCTGGGAAATTGGTATCTCCAAAAAATTCTTTAAACACCTCATTTAAATCAGTAAAATCATTTAAATCTTTAAGATATACGGTAAGTTTTATAATATTCACTAAAGATAAATTTTTAGCCTCTAAAATCGCTATAATATTATTTAATACCTGAACACACTGGGACCTAGTGTCTGAGACTTCTATATTACCAGATGCTGGATTTATACCAACCTGACCAGAAGTATATAGAAAGCCACCTGCAGAAACAGCCTGACTATAGGTACCTACCGCACTCGGCGCATTTTTTGTTTGAATTAATTCTCTGATTGGTTTTCTAGAATTTGAATTTTCTTTAGACATATTCTCCTCGCTAACTATTTAAAACAGCTATTTAAAATAAGAATGAAAAATTTCATATAAAAATACCTAACACTTATCACTCATGCAAAGGGTTGGTAGTCCAACATCTTCATCTAATTCTCTATAAACGGAGTTATCTATTTTTCTAATGATAAATTCACCAACTGCTGCAACTGTTGCTTCAAAAAGATGCCCTCCCTTCATATCTAGACTATGATTTGATATTGTAACATGCGCATGAATAAACGGAAGATTATCCTTCAGGCTTACATTTCCTTGATAACTAACTAATTCCCAAGTGTCTTTAAAACTCTGGCGGATATATTTTTTACTTTTTGTGTCAAAAGCACCAACTTCAATATCTTTTACTGCTCCAATTCCAGATAACTGAGCATTATTTATACGATTATTTTTACAAAAACTGGTTATACTCTCCATAATTTTTTCTCCTTTTTCAACATAAATCATGAAACCATTTTCAATTTTTGTGTACTGCATTACGATTATCCTATGCTTAAAATTTTAAAGATTTTGAAATTAGCTTCCGTGTTTGATCTATTGCATTTTTGACCAATATTTTATCGCGTCCGCCTGCTGTAGCTAGATGAGGTTTCCCACCTCCACCTCCTCCCATAAATGCACCAATCTCTTTTGCCAATTTTCCAGCATTTAATCCATTTTTGATAAGATCATCTGTTAATACAACTACCGCAAAAGGCTTATCATCTCCTGAGCTAAATAATATTCCTATACCACTGCCTATTTTTTCCAACAATTTATCTCCAGATCGCTTTATCTCATCAATATCAGAAATCTCTAGCAGTTCAATAACCATTCTAAACTCGCCAATACTTTGACTGTGTTTTATCCATAGACCAATATCCGACTCACTAGTCTGATTAAGCTGTTTAATTTTTTTATCCAATTCTTTTTTATCATTATATAACTGTGAGATTCTTTGTAAAAGTTCTTCCTCTTTGCAGTTCAATTGTAGCTGAATACCAGATAGTATCTCTGACTTATTTTGAAATGCTTCTAAGGCAGCATTTCCCGTAATAGCAATAATTCGGCGCACTCCTGATGCTAAGGAAGACTCTTCAGTTATTTTAAACATCCCTATGTCGCCCGTACCATTTACATGAGTACCTCCACATAATTCACTAGAAAATTCACCAGTTGACACAACCCTTACCTGGTCACCATATTTTTCACCAAAAAGAGCAACAACACCATCTTTCATGGCTTCATCATAAGATTTAGTTGATACCTCTAGGTTCCTATTTAACTGAATTTCCGAGTTTACTAATTTTTCAATTTCACGAATTTGATCTGCTGTTATTTTTTCAAAATATGTTAGGTCAAATCGTAAATATTCTGGATGTACAAGAGAACCTGCCTGTTGCACATGGTCACCTAAAACTATTTTTAGTGAGGCGTGGAGTAAGTGCGTTGCGGTATGATTTCTTTTTATTGAGTTTCTATACTCGCTGTCAACTTCACAAGTAACATTATCTACATTATCCCAGGATGTAATTTTACCAGTACAAATGTGGATTATAACATCATTATCTTTTTGTATATCGACAACATTAAGATCTATTCCATTTGCCTTGATTATACCGCGATCAGAAACTTGACCACCTGACTCTGCGTAAAATGGTGTCTTATCGAGTACAATTAAATAACCTGTATCAATTTTTGCATATTTTTTAATATTTGATTCACATTCTAGATCTTCATATCCTATGAATTCTGAATCTTTGCCATCTGATTTTTGATTCCAAACCACATCTTTTTCTTCAAGTTTAAATTTGCCAGACTGACGAGCTTTATCCTTTTGCTGTGACATTTCTTCATTAAACCCATCCTCATCTACATCTATACCTTTTTCTCGTGCTATAAGCTGAGTTAAATCTAGAGGAAAACCATACGTATCATACAACTTAAAGGCATTCGCGCCAGATATAGTATCACCATCTACATCTACTATTAACTTATCTAGGTGATTTATACCTCTATCAAGTGTTTTATTAAACAGTGTCTCTTCTGTACCTATAACAAGTTCTATATGAGTGTCTTTCTCTTTTAACTCTGGGTATGCTTCGGACATATGCCCACACATTGTTGAAGCAAGCTTATACAAAAATGGTTCTTCAAGCTTTAGCATTCTTCCAAAACGAGCTG
>CAZYDX010000003.1:37024-59685 GCA_964646455.1 uncultured bacterium
GCAAGCTTATACAAAAATGGTTCTTCAAGCTTTAGCATTCTTCCAAAACGAGCTGCACGTCTTAATATTCTTCTTAAAACGTATCCCCTGCCTTCATTAGATGGTATCGCTCCATCTGCGATTGAAAAACATAGCATTCTTATATGATCAGCTATTACCTGGAATGGAACCTGATTTTCAATATAATTGATTCCAGATAGCTTTTCAATTTCTTGAATTATCGGTTGAAAAAGGTCAGTTTCATAGTTACTCTTTTTCCCTTGGAGAATACAGGAAATTCGCTCAAGCCCAGCTCCGGTATCAACATGGTTTTGTGAAAGCTCAGCTAGAGAACCATCTTCCAATCGCTCATTTTGTATAAAAACCAAATTCCAAAGTTCCCAATATAAGTCATCTTTATTTACTCCCTCAGCAGTCTGGAGAGCTATATCATCTCCGATAAAGTAATGAATTTCAGAACATGGTCCGCATGGACCTGTTTTTCCCATCTCCCAAAAATTTTCTTTTTCGCCAAACCAAAGAACTCGATTTTTTTTAATATCAGTCTGGCTAAGCCAAAGATCATGAGCCTCTTTGTCATCTTTGTATACTGTAACCCACAGCCTTTCTTTTTCCAATTTCCAAACATTGGTCAAAAGATCCCATGCCCATTCTATTGCCTCTTTTTTATAATAATCTCCAAATGACCAATTGCCAAGCATCTCAAAAAACGTATGGTGAAAGGTGTCTATACCTACCTCTTCCAGGTCATTATGCTTACCACTGACCCTGATACATTTTTGACTATTAACTACTCTACTATATTCTGATTCTATGTCATCCAGAAATATCGGCTTAAACTGATTCATCCCTGCATTAGTAAATAAAAGCGTTGGGTCATCAATGGGAACTACAGGAGCACTACGTACGAATTGGTGTTCTTTATTCTTAAAATACTCTATAAAAGATTTTCTTATTTCTGATGATTTCATAATTAAAATGAAAAACTTGTTTCTATACTGGTCATGTTAATTGTTTCATCTGGACCATTTACCTTGCCATCACCATCTATATCTCTAAATGATTGTCTAAAAATGTAATTAAGTATCATTCCATTTCCGAGTTTAATACTAATTCGATATCCAGATATGGTACTCTCGGTATATTCAAACTCAAAAGGATTCGGTACGTTTCTTTGCTGATAATACCAACGAGCACTTGTAATTTTACTTATTGGTTTCTTAAGTCCGATACTTGCAATAAAACTTTGATTTCTATCTTCAATAAAAATATTATTATTATTATCCCATTGTTTACCAAACAGATTTTGATATGACATAGATGTTCCAATCATAGAGCCCAGATCTATACTTAATGTTGAAAAATATCCCTTTTGCTTACCAAACTTACCAAGCCTACTGTCTTTTGTAATTATTTCGCCAACATCAGCTCCAGATATAGAACCTATATTTGTTGAAGAAAATGTTGCACGCTCTATCTCATAAGATTTATCCCAGTACCCAAACTCGAACCTTCCTGAAGGCATAATCCTATATTCAAAATTAAATCTAGCTGGCCCGAATTTGGTCGATAGGCCGAAAGGGATAATGCCTGTTCCCAAGGTTGTATCTTTGCCTGATATTGGATTTGTGGTTTCACCTATCAAAGCAGCAAACTGCGCGTAAAAAGATACATTCATATTTTTCTCAGATAGTATTCTTTTAGATATATCTAAAGAGATAGCATAAATTGATCTGATTTTCTCATCTACATTTAGCGGTTCAGGCTTACGTTTAATATCTGTATCTAGGACTATCGTTGTATCCAAGTCCCAGCCAGGAACATTACTATCTAGAGTATCTGTGATACCATCACCATCAATATCTAATTCTTCTGATAATACATCTGCCAATCCATCGCCATCTGTGTCTAACCAATAATTGGGATCGTTGGGAAAATCATCAACAAGGTCTGGGCGCCCATCATTGTCACCATCACTTAATCCCAAATATTGATTGCGGTCTAAAGCAATAGATCCACCAACCTTAATTCCTCCTGGCGCTGGCCCAGAAACTCGAAGCCCTGTTAGGCCAAAATTTTCTTTAAAGTCATTAGTAAATCCATAGAAGTTTAATCCAAACGCTTGAAACTTGGCCTCCAAGCCAACCTTTCTAACCTGAGGGTATAATATAGTATTTGAATAATTATTAACAAGAATTCCATACCCCATTGTAACATTATCCAATGCTCCAATCTGGAAATAGAATGGATCCCATTTTTTTCCATAGCGTAAATAATATATTTTATCTATAATTGAATTTTTTGATTTTTCTCCACTTGAAAAATCCCACTCATCATCATGAATATTTCCATCCTGGTCAATGTAAAACACAATATCAAGTGCTAGAGATACTTTGCCAATCGGTATAATAGGCCTGAGCGCTATCTGATTCCATATTTTTCCATCAATAGTCACCGCCCCAAATGCACCTTGGACAGATTTATTCATGCTCTCTTGCGAGTTAATAACTGAAACAAGGACTAATAATAAAGATATGTGGAATATTTTATGCAATCTAGCCTTTTATTGTATAACCTAAATTAGCGAATTCCATTTTGACAGCACAACCAGTAAATAGCTATAGTATTATGGAAAATAAATTATCAATATTGCATATAAACCATGAACCAAAAAGATATAATTACTTCAATTATTTCAATTACTATTGGAATAGCATTGATCATAGCCCCCTTTATCACAGAACTAAAAAGGTCATTGATCCTACTAGGTATAGTGCCTCTCTGGATGGGCGTATATTTTATTTTTAATTTGTTACAAAACAACAAGGAAAATAAAGATTAGATAAATTGAAAAAATTAAATGCGATATAGAAATAGAGAAAAGTATCATAAAATAACATTAATTATCTTATTTCTTTTACAGATAGGTTTTGGAGCTAATTTTTTAAATAAAATCTCATTTGTTGGAAAAGAAAATGGTGTAATAATTGAGTTTGTTTTTGATAGTCCGGTATCTCCAGACTCAGTTAATGCCTGGCAATCGAACACCCAATGGTTTTACTTTACTATTTACAATGTATTATCAGACACTTCTCAGTTGTTAGAGAAAACCCAAGTGAAATATCCAGTGTTAACCTTTCAACCTATCATAACAGAGCAATCGACTCAAATTGGGATAAAAATAAAAAATAGTATAGAATCATTTGAAATATTTAGAACAAACAAAAACAATGTACTAAATGCTCACCTTCACTATTCTTTAGATAACTTCCACGAATTGTCTTCAGTAAGTACATATAAAAAGAAAAAGCGAGAGTTTAGTAATAAATTTTCAAGATCAAAATCTTGGTTACTTCTGATTGGAAGCGGATATACAATCACAGGATTATTAAACGATAATAAAGAGAATAATACAGAACTTAAGATAGGTGTTGGCACTCTTGTATTTACCTATTTAATTCATAAGATCTGGTCAATATAATGAAATCATATCTTATCTATTTTTCAATATTATGGGCCATAGGAATTATTCTTATGGGTCTATTCATTCGTATTAGATCTAAGCATAAGTTCCCTGATGATAAAACAAAATAATATATCTATAGTTTGGGTATTTATTTTTTTCCAGACCATATTATATGGAAAGAAACTATCTGTTGAAAAGTCGTGGGAATACCTCTTAAAGGACAATCAAATTCCAGTTCATGCCACACACCATGTAAATAATATTATCAGAAACAATAGTCTTCCACAATCAGATGAAGAGAATACAGCTCTTCATGAATTAGGCATAAACATAATAGATAACAAGCTCATAGCACATACCCCAAGCCTTTTAGAGGATATATTAGAAACAGATAATTTTACTTTTCACTATACAACCGACCAATCGAATAGTGATGCTATATCAACTACAGATTTAAATAATAACTTAATCCCAGATTATATAGAAAATATGGGAGAAATATTTGAATATATATGGTTTTATTTTGAAAATACACTCGGATACTCAATGCCTCCAGGTGATGGTTCTCTTGGTGGATCACAGAAATATGACATTTTTGTTGAGAATCTTCCATCAAATTACTTTGCTATAACCTACATAACATCATTTATCAACTCATCAGAAAACAGTTGTGCGAGTTATATAAAAATGAGGAATAATTACAATGGAACTGTTTTTCAGAATTTAACCGAAATCGAAAATATTGAAATAACTGCAGCACATGAATTTTTTCATGCTATTCAGTTTTCATATAATTGCTATGAAAGATTCTGGCTTATGGAAGCTACCGCTGTGTGGTCTGAAGATGAGATTTATGATAATATAAATGACCATTATAGATATATGCCATCATGGTTTCAAAACTCATGGAAACCCATTGATTATGAACCTGAAAACCACATGTATGGTTCTTTTATACTCTTCCAGTATATTGATGAACATCTTGGTGGACCCGATATAATAAAAACTATTTGGGAAGAATCAAGATCTCGTGCAAATTCGGTGAATGACATAAGTTTCATATCCATTGACGCAGCGCTATCTAATATTGGCTCAAGCTTTAACTCTGCATTGAATAGTATGAGAATAGCAAATAGAATTATGTCAGACCATCCTAATGCAGAACCATATACATATAAAGAAGCTGATGATTATCCTGTTACAGTACCATACGAGATTGCTAACCTTGTTTTTAATGATAATCCAGTTACTTATGAGCAAAATTCATTATCTCTATATTCTAGTAACTATATCAAACTCAATCTATCATCATCTGCAAGTGTCAATATAGAAAACAGAGATGGCCCGATTGAAGATCTGATTGGAGCAATTATATTTAAACATAAGGATAGAGACAATTGGACAATTTATCAGGGATATGATTTTAATATTGACCCTAGTATTAATATTGAATGGATCACACTATTAGTTAGCGCACAGGGTCAGAATGAAAATGATTGGGACTATAAGGTTACTATTAGTGAGGGCTATAATGAGGATCTTATTCTTAGGCGCATCTATCCAAATCCATACATTTATAAAAATTCTGAAATAGGAATAAAATTATTATCAACCACACCTCAAAGTGTTAAAATTAACATTTACAATGTTTTAGGCCAGAGTATTGTTAAATGGTCTGTAGATATCGATGGACCAGGTGAAACAGAATTATTCTGGGACAGAAAAAACGATAGTGGGAAAATAGTCTCTGATGGAATTTATTTTATTGAGATAACTGGCAAACACAAAAGAGTGGCACAGAATAGTCATGTATGGCCGCATGGCCGAAACAGCAAGCAAGTAATAGTAAAAAAAATCACACTTCTAAAATCATCAGACGGACTCAATTAGCTTGGGTATTTCTTTTAATATATTCTGGTAATTAATTAAGTCTTTTTTATATTTTTTTTCGTAATTCTTTTCCTCATTTTCTTTAATTATATAAACGAGACCTTTTACTTGTTTACCGGCAATACTTTCAAGATTCTTAACATAAGATTCAAACCTGTCCATTTCATGATTATATCTCTCAATACGCCTAGATAAATCAATAATATTTTTTGCATAACTAGATTTTGCTGATTTAAATAAAGCCTCACTCAGTATAAGATTAAAATTATCTATTGTTGGAACTAATTTTTCTCTATCATGAATAAGTTCTTTTAGTTTCTGGTTCCACTGCTTAACCTGTTCCCTAATAAACACCAATCTAGATTTCTTTTTTTCAAAAATAGAACTCAAACTCTCAATACTATTATTATAATCTGATTGACTCTCTAATATTGCGATACTATTCTTTTCTAAACTATTAATTACCTTAATAGCTTTATCTGATTTATTAACAATTGAAATATTATTTTTTTTCTTTGAAAATAAGCTCTTTTTTTTCTGTTGGCTCTGATTTACATCAAAAACACCTAAGTTTGGTCTTTTTTTGATTTTAATTGCCAACTTAACTTGCTTATTCAAGCTAGATTTAACTTTATCTAAACATTTATTAAGTAATTCCATTTCTCTATCAAGATCTTGAAAAACTCTGAAATCATTTTTTCTATAAAAGGACAATTCACTTCTCATAACCTTGTTTAGGTATTTATAATTACTCTTCTCTATTTTTAGCCACTGTTTGGTATTCATTATTTTTGCATCTAGTGACTGAATATCTCTTAATACCCATGAGTTAGGGATTCGACTCGAACAATTGAAAAACAAAAAAAGGGTTCCAATAATAATTGAAACCCTTATTCTACTTTGAACAACCACTATCAAGATTTCAATAATCCATTTGAATCAAGATCAACCAAATCTGTATAACCACCAATCGCTTTCCCATCAACAACAATCTGTGGAACAGTACGTCCACCAGTTATTTCAAAAAGTTCATCTCTGGTCATACCCTTACCCTCAATATCTATCTCTTCGAAAGAAATTCCATTTTCCGTTAATAGTCTTTTGGCATTGGCACAAGGTCCGCACCATGATGTTGAATAAATAAGAACCTTTGAATCTGACTTTATCATTATCTTTATTTTAGGTATAACATCTTCTCTACTAGAGTTTGATGATTATTGGAAATAACTAGAAAATAAGTACCAGAAGAAACTTGTTTCCCCATCGCATTATTGCCATCCCAAGAAAAATTATAGTTCCCAGAAACCATGGTACCTTTATATAGATTATTTATATTTCGCCCAAGCATATCTACTATAGATATATTTACTTGGTCTGGATTTTTTATTTTAATATTAAAATTTATAACTGGATTAAAAGGATTAGGATATAAATTATTAATCGTAAACTGTTCAGGTATATCATCTAATTCAGTCTCAAGCACACCTATATAGGATTCTGGAGCTTCTGTCGTAAATCTTATAACTCTATTGTTACTAAGAGGTGCTGCACCAGGCACATAGTTATTATTAAATATGATAGACAAGCCATCATTGTTATTGGGTGATTGTATCCCTACAGTTGAATAATTTTTCGTTACATCAACATCTTCAATTTCTAGATATTGAAATTCAATAACATTATCGCCAGACTCAGTTGTGATTGCGCTATTAGCATAAATTATAATTTCAAAGGTTTCCTCTGTTAATTCATCATAACCATTAAGCGCCCTAGACCACTCTATCACAAATCTTCCAGAAGAACTATCATACCAAGTATATACCCTGATCCAATCTTGACCCACTACCTCTAAATCATCCCAAAAAGGAGCTAGCATTGCCTTAGGACTCATAAATGAAGGTATTGACATATTCCAGAAATAATCAATATTGCAAGGAACCAAAGAAGCCCAACCATTTGAGCTGATTGTCATTTCACTATATAATTCTCCATGATACTGAATTTGAAATGGTAGACTAATATCAACATGGTCATCATCATCTAGTAAATATTCTGTGCCTCCAGATCCTCCGTATGTCGGGTCGAGCTCTACCCATGAAAATGTCGGCTTTTGAGCAAAATCATCATCGATATCATCATAAGCCCAATAGCCATAATCACTAGGAGACACTGGTACATTCTCACTCTGAGGGCTGATATGCAATTCTACTTCTTGGCTGAAGAAAACGGAGTCTGATCTTGTTAATTCTAATAAAAAAGTAACAGTACTACCATACGATAGTTCATCCAATACTAGATTATAATTTGTTTGATATATTTCATTAGAAAAAGGGTCAATATCGATAACCAAGTTTTGTTGATCATTCTGAATCACCTGTGCTCCCTCTGATAAATTGGATAAAACAATTTTTGAA
The DNA here is from genome assembly GCA_964646455.1 of uncultured bacterium. GTDB lineage: Bacteria > Fidelibacterota > Marinisomatia > Marinisomatales > UBA1611 > TMED80. The sequence continues at coordinate 44,795 of CAZYDX010000003.1, forward strand.
TCATTATAAGCTGCTGAAGAATAATTATTAACCTGAATCATAGGATTAATAGTTGAAGATGGTGAAATATCATTATTTACAAACTTTGCCTCCAAACTAATTGGTTCAATATTTAAACAAATATTAAAAATTTCACTTCCATTCTGATCCATTATTTGTGCTATAATATTATGCTCATAATCTTCCCCAATTATAAATATATCATTAACACTAACTATAGCAGAATCTTGCTCATCGATAATGGGAAAAGATATTGAAATATTTTCAGGATATACTCCGCCGCTAAAACTAACTGTTCCTTCAAAACCATTTACCACTGTAGATGAAAGATTTTTTACCTTAAAACTAAGATCAGCGTAGCTACCAAAAGAAACTACATTCTGACTAACATCGGATTGTATGGTAAGATCACTAAGCTGAAGATCATGATTTTCATTATCCTGAATAACTAGCAGTTGATGACCTTGTATAAAACCACCTTTATTCGCATAGACACTAATCTCAGTAGCACTATCTAAATCTAAATTGCTTGCGTAGACGCCATCTTTCGTTGTAACACCTTTAGTAAGCAACTGACTTCCATTCATGATTGCTATTACCGCACCTTCAACTGGATGACCTGACGATGATACAATTATAATATTAACATATCCATCTGAAGATAAAATGTTATTTGTATTAAAACTAAAATTATCCGGAGTATCCAAATAAACCTGCAAAGATGGATCTCCAAGAATATTATAAACATGAAAATAAAACTCTTGGGCTTCACCCGGTTCATTTTGATTAGGGAACTCTTTCATTAAACCAGACTGTCCGGCCATTAAAGCTGGGCCTAACTCAACAACACCATGGTTAATCATAGCATCGTACATTGAAGCATTGATAACGTTGTTGTATTTGGTGCTTGTATGCAAGTCAGATGGACCAATAAAAGCGACACCTCCTTTTGGATTTGATGTCGTCCCACCTCTAAGTATAGCTTCTGAAAAGCAAGGATCTACATTATTTGCAAAATCATTAGAGTTACATACATAACTCATAAACACTGGCGTGAGCCACCCATTATTTAACCCATTTACATCATCAGCATGGAACTCAGGGTAGTGCCAGCCATTTGCATCGCCCCACCCTCTGTAGTTTACGATACCTACTCCATTATCAATTATCTCCGTTATATAGGGTGCACCCTGCTGTATTGGTGGATAAAAGACGGTGTCAACACTATTATATCCATAATCAATCAACTCATCTCTGAGCCAGTATGAGGTCCACTTTGGTGTAATAGGGATTGGCGGGGTGTTAGAGTAATTACCAGCAACCACAAGTGCTCTATCAAGCCACTCTTGATTATAGGCTAATGGTTCTCGCACATAGGCAATTGTTTTCAACATAATTACCGCAAGCTCATAGGCGGAATCAACAGAAATACGACCAATAAACACATCAGGTAAAAAGTCATTACCTACAATATGTGTATATTTTTGATCTGTTACATCATTCTCAGGTCCGTAGTAATAAGATGGTATTTCAGCAAAACCATCTACATCTCCAATGAGCAATACATACTCAAGCATCGGATCATTAGTATAGTATTCAGTGATATAATTCTGAACAATACTAACGTCAAGCTCAGAATCACTAAGAGCAATAACACTGACATCAAAACCTTGAGTCATTTTAAATTCTGCAAAAACATCAACATAACCCTGGTCAACCAATCCTTCTCTGGCAATTATTAAATAACCACCTCTTACAGGGGATAGTTGTTGCGGTAAAATATCATAACTTTCAGCTATATGATGTGCAAAACTTATCGGAACTTTTGATCTTAAAATCTGCTCTTTGTCAAGCCCTCTAAATCTATTCTCAATAGAGAATACGGCTCCAAAACACAGAATAAAAAATACTAATTTTTTAACATAATACATTTACGGACGACCTTATGATAATTTGATTCGATAGCAATAAAAAACATACCTGAACTTACTAGTCCCTTGGTTAATTCTGTAAAATCTAAATCAAGAAAAAAATCACCTTTGCTAGATATATCTATCGATTTTGACATTAACTCCTGTCCTAATATATTATACACCTTTATTTTCGCCGGATTACCTTGCCAAGAACTAATATCTAGTCGAAGACTGCCATATGAAGGATTAGGAAATATCCCTCGGATCCCAAAGTTTATTTGAGGTGGATTATTCGATAAAATATCCTCAGTGTTTAGGTAATTATCATCGACAGCATGCATCCAAAGCTGGCCAATCTCCCACCCTCTATAATTTACCGTTAGATCAGTTTTAAGCCACAGCCTGACTCTGATAATACCAAATTCCATATCATTCGTTGAACTAGTATAATTATACTGATATCTTTCCCAATTATCGCCACTCCACCCATGCCTATGTATAATCATATTATTTGTATCTAGAATAGAAATACCGACCGAATCATGGTCCCACTCTGTTTCATAACGATGATTGATAGAAAAAATAATTCGGTTGGAGCCACTAACATCATAGTAATCAGATTCAATCCATTTTAGACCTAATAGTGAGTCATTGTTTTCATAGTACATTCCCTGTTGCGAATAAAGTATCCCATCTTCAATATACCAATTATCATTTTGAGTATTCCAGTCATCCCAATCGTGACTAAGTAGATAGCTTGAAGAATGATCAACAGGTATAGTAAAACTAATATCTCTATCTAATATAATGGTCTTTTCCCATGGCGTTCCACCAGCTGGATTTACAATGACAGTATAGTTTCCCTCATAAAGCGATATATCATTATTATCACTATCTAGAATCAGACTATCTGTGTCAAAGTCACTGACGATAAAGCACTCTACAGTATCAGGCAATGAAGTATATTCAAGATTAAGCTGAAGAGAGTGAAGCGGCGCTGGCTCTAGGTGATAATCATTTGTAGTGATACCACTATTATTCGCAACGATAGTATGACTCTGTGAAATATATCCTTTTTTATGAATATTCAAGTGATATGTCCCTGCATTTAAGATACGTCTATAGCGTCCAAATTCATTTGTTAAACGAGGCTTTAGAATAGATCCCGAGTGTTCTTCAATATCTACAATTACTCCACTTAAAGCAGCACCAATAGAAGCATCATAAATAATACCTGTGGCCTGACCAGCATCCGTATTATAACCGATTGCTCGATCTAGCAAATATACCATTGCGGGTTTTGTTCTTAAAATAGTATTCTCTATTAGAATGCTATCGGGTTGCAAGTTAGATGTTCCACATTCAATTAGATATTGGATACACCCTGTTTCTCTATAGAACCAGTCATGTAGTTTACCATTCCTGGACCCACTCAAAACAGACAAATAGGTCCCTGTTCCATCCTCAGTCTCTATCAGCTGAGAGAATGAGTCAGCAATTCCCTTCATTAAATCCAAATCAGGTGATGGTTTGCTATCTTCCCACTGCCATGATGTGAAAATCTTTTCAGATAACCTACCAGACCTTGAACTATGCCAGACAATAGAAAAAACAAAATCATTTTCTATAGCTAAGTCCCTTATAGCAATCGCCTCTTTCTCAGAAAAAGGTTCAGGACCTCTATAATAGTCATAGTGAGAACCATAGTCTGACTCATCAAAAACAAGAAACGTATCACCAAAAGTCCAATTAAATGAAAAATTTCTATTCAGATCAACTCCATCAATATCATTACCAATAGAAGGCTCATAGTCAAACACTCCATTCGGAATTGCTCCTGATGGTGAAAAATCTGATTTATTTTTTCTATAGGTTAGATCAAGGCCATCGTGGACAACACCGAGCCCTTCGGGGTTAGCTGATGGAATAATCCATATTTCTAGGTATGATTTCAAAATATTCATATGATTAAAATCCTCTGGACTAGGATCTAGAAGGTCCATCATAAGCTCTAAAACAATTTCTATCCCAAGCACCTCTTCCGCATGCACTTGTCCAATGAAAAGAGCACGAGGCTCATCCTCTTTAGATTGAACATTATCTGAAATTTTAACTGCCAGTATCGGAATATTATCCTGTGATGAATACCCTATTGTATCCACCATATACCAATCTTGATAGGACTCAATATTAGAAAGTGAGTCTAAAAGTTCTAGTATCTCATTATAGTCATGATACCTGTCATCAATAGACTGTCCAAAAATGAAAGACGTAAATACTAATATCAAATATCTTATAAAAGAGTACATTTAAATAATCAGAAGCTATTCCTATTAAAGCATTACTTTAAATATGTAATCTTACCTTTAACTATACTAGAACCTGAACTAAGTTTATAATAATAGATTCCACTAGAAACTAGCCTACCAAATTGATCTCTTCCATCCCAAGAGATACGATGTTTTCCTTGATATCCGTTTACAATAAGATCGTCCCTAACTAGCCTTCCACCAATATCAAATACTCTAAATTCAATTAAACCAGGACTGGAAACATTAAAATCAAAACTGATATTGCCATTGAACGGATTCGGGTAAACAGATTCTATGCTAAATGAGTTTGGCATTGGGATGGATCTACCATTTTCTTCAGTACTTAAAATATCTGATCTTCTGATTGTTTTTGCGTAATAGTTTGCAAGGTCTTCTTTTCCCGAACTTCTAAGGTCAATCCAGTGTAATAAATAGTCATTGCCACTGTATTTTGTCATCTTTGCTTTCTTCTGGTCATGGTATTCAACAGAGATTGGAATACCATCTATGCCTGTAGTTCTTCCAGAACCAACTATATAAGCTGAACCATAAAGATCTACCCCATTAATGAGAAGAGGGTCGCTATTGTAGTAACCTCGTCCATCTTCCCATATCAAAATAAATTCACCTGGTGCGACAGACTTCACTAATGGCTTTTGCTGGCTAGTGGTATCTGATGAAAAATAAATATCTTGGTTGGGAACGGATCCAGAATGAATATCAATCTCCTTCCCTATAATATTGTAATCAACCCCATTACGGTAATCTTCCCACGATATAAATGCAAATGAGCCATCGCTATCAATATCAAAAGAAATTGCTGACTGATCATTATCTGCTGTACAAATAGAAACACCATAATTTCCCCACTGTACGTCACCGTCCCAGTTTATTTTCTGGGCATAAACATCACTAAAATTTCCATCTTGATTCCATACTGCTAGAACGCCCTCAGAATCAGATATTTTTTTAACAGCAACATTATTCGCTTCTAGAGACTGATCACTTAGACTAAAACCGCTTGGTGGCCAACCAATTGCAATACTACCATTTGGACCAATTTTATTGAATTTCAACCTAGATGCCGGCCATATTTCTTCTACCCAAAATATCAAATAGTTACCATCTGGGGTTGGTACAATATCTTTTATATAGTCATCACCATTAGACATAGCAACTGATATCCCGCCCTGAACGAGCTGAATACTGCCATCAACATCAATTGACTGGAAAAAAATATCAAACCCACTAATGAAAGATCTACTCTCTGACCAAAAACAACCCACTCCATTTTCACCAAGATCAACTAAGTAGGCATTCCTCTGGTCATTTTCAGGGGTCAGCGCTATACCATTCTGACTCCATACATTTTCAAGATTGGTATTTAACTTATTTAATCGAATTTTTTTAGGTGTTTCTGTGGCATCAAAAGTTGCTGTATATATTCCTGTTGATGTATTGATCATAAAAGGACTTGAGAGATCAATCTCGGTTGATGAATTATCAGAAAAAGAAACCTGATTTCCATTCAAATGAGAAAAAGAACCATCTGCCAAACGGTTTCCATAAATCTTTTTTGTTTCTCTATTATCCTCCCACATTAGCAACACATTCTGATCGTCGCTTGTGAATGCATGACTATATTTTACATCACCATCTAATCCTTTTATCGCTAAGGCGCCGTTTGCATCAAGTAATGGGGTCATTCCCTTATAATAGTTATATCTTAGGTCGATACTACCGCTTCCTTGATCTGCATAAACAACGAAAACACTATCACTAGAACCTTGAATTACATTTGGCGCAAATTGATATCCAGCACCCCCTGATACAACAAGCGCCTGATCACTTAAAGGTTGGCCGTTCTCATTAAAACTTTGGAACATTATATCAACATCGGGATATACACCCTTTTCCCAAAAAATATTAACACCACCATTATTGTTTGCGGAAAACCTTCCACTAAAATTAATTCCCTCAGTCGAGTCTACCTGAACACCACTAGACCACAGCACATCTCCATTTACATCTACTTTTTGCATAAAAATATCACCATCTACAGGATCAAAGCGTAAATCTTTCCATGAAATAAAGACCTCTCCTGAATTACTTCTTTTTACTCTTGGCGCAGTCTGGATTGCATTATAATTCGATATAAATTTAGCATCATCAAAAACAAGTCCATCAGCATCAACAAACTGATAAAGAATTCTAGCGTCTTCATCGCCAGACTTCCATGTCACAAAGGAAGTTGTGTTATTCACAAAGGTTGCTCTTGGTCTAGTTTCAAGGCCTAAGGTATTTGCAATGGGTATACCATTCTCTTCGAAAATCAACTGCATACTAACATCTAACCTTTGACCATAGATGTCAATATTTTCTCCTAGTCTAGAATCAGACCAACAAATGAATGCCTCATTATTGCCTGCATATTCAATGCTCTTTGCAGATTGTGTCCCGCCCACTGATACAACTGGGACTCCACTCCCTGGAGCTATAATAGTGTGATCAGAACTTACATGCGTGCCATAAATATCATCATCTACGCCACCACGTTTATCTTGCCAAGTTACAAAAACTCCGCCTAGGCTATCTGTGCACATATTGATAGATATCTGTTGCCCAGTTTGCTGCGCAAGAGCGACACCATTTGGATCCAATAATATCGTTCCATTATAATCGACGTGTTGCATGAATATATCCCCAGAATCATCAAACCTGTAATCAACCCAAGCTATAAATGCACCACCAGAACCATCTTCGATAGCGACCGGATCTTCCTGTCTCCCAGGTAGGTCAGTAATTACTGCACCAGACTCACCCCATACAAAATCACCGTTCTTATCAATTTTATGTGCAAAAACATTTCTCATACCGTATCTGGTATCAGACCAAACAAATATAGCAGCTCCATCACTGCCAGGGCATACTGTTCTGTACCACTCAACATGCACTCCTTGTCTGATTGGTGTAGCCATGTTTATATCTAACAGATTGGCTTTAACAATACCGATCAAAATAAAAACTAAATAAAAACTAAATTTCATTAAGACAGTCTCCGCATTATATATTATGAATTAATTGTTAAAATCTTTAGTCCTGACCTAGTACACAATAGAAGTCTATCATTCCAAAATTGACTCCTGTAAACGTAGCCAACATCAAATATACCTCTTGGTTGGGGATTTGTAGGGTCTGATATATCATACAGCGCTATACCTTTTGAACCAATGCTAAGGACAGCAATATCACCATTTACTGAAATATGATCAACGGTAAGATCTTCAGCAAAACTCACAGCCACTCCTTGACCTGTTTCAATTAGATTATCACTCAAAAAATAAGCACCAAAATCATCACAAGATACAAAGGCACCCATGTCTGCTAGATTCACCTGCTCGGCATTTCCATCAAGGTCAAATCTTGAACTCAGTGTAGGCTCGGCACCAAGTGTATCAAAGCTATAAAACTCTACACCGAGCTGGTCAACGGCCATGGCAACCGTAGAAATGCCATCGCTATCAATCCCAAGCGGTTTGCCATCTGTTGCAATCTCTCCACCGCTTGAAGGCATCCAATTAATTATTTCTAGATTAAAGACTGTCGTAGTGTCAGATTTGTAGGTACCCCATTTTAAGCCATCATCATTGTCTGCTACAAACATTGTAAATCTATTTCCTCCACGATGAAAAGATATAAAATCTTTTGTTCTGTCACTCATAATCTCATTTCGATATATAAACTCACTGTCAACACCAAAACGAAAAACTTTTACTTTTTTGTTAGACTCAGTGACAAATACCAAATCATTATCCTCATCTCTTTGGACTAATGAAATATCATCAAACTCTAGATAAGAGCCATCCTGAGAATAACCCAAAAACTCATGTAATTGAACCCTCTGAACTAAGTCCCAGATTTGCACCCCCGACTGACCTGCGGCAACATATGCAATATCACCACTTACGGATATATTCCTGCAGAATCCCTGGGTTGGCAAAACAATGTCCTCTGTTATAAACCAAACACTCTCCTCATTTGGCTGAATACATCCAAAAAGAAAAATAATAGTAATAATATATATAATGTTTTTAATAATTATCATAGGTGAATGACCATTTAATTTTACACCATATTTGCATTTGTTTAAAACTCTTTAGGTCACTGACCCAATCATAAGATGATTCAGTATCTCTTTGCCTAAATCGAGAACTAAGAGTGACCTCGATATCATCATTGATTTTCTTAGATATCCATAAATCTAACTTAAAATCCTTGTGATCTCTTCCAGAGTGCAGTGCATCATCTAAATCCTCTGCTTTGTAGACTCTTATTTCTTGCCTCAATGAAAGACCCACCTGATTAAAATAAGATAATTTTTTATTTATTTTAATAGGCAAATACCACTCAAGTCCCTCGTAAGATCTATCAAAATTGCTTGAGACTGCCGTTTTCTTATATGAAATATTATCAGCACTTATCCAATCGATCTGCAACGAAACAGTGCCAAATTTTTTTATTCTTTTATTCAATCTAAATCTTGTGTAATAAATATCAAGGTCAAACTCTGTAAAGGGATTATCGTAATATCGTTGGAGATATCCGAACCCAAAACTATACCAAAGCCTATTTAAAAACGGCAGTGTAATAGAGACTATTTGATCTTGGTCTGAAAAGTAACAGGGTCTAAGGATATTTGTAGATACATCTCTATCAATATAGTGTCTTAGATAATAGCTGTTTAAGTGTCTCGCAATATATTTTATATTTTTATAGGACCCCCACTTATATGTAGCAATTATATTTCCAGACCAATAATCTTTATTAGAATTATGTAGATAATTAGAAAAATTAAATGAAGACGAAATACTTATTTCTTTTTTATCTATTTGGAATATCGTTTTTTCTAATCGAGCATTTAGTTTATTAATATAACTGTCGAAGGTGTTTGAGCTACCCATTGCATTTTTATTATTGCCTGCATTTTCTATTTCCATCTGAGAGAACCGTAAAACATTACTATCGTATCCGCCATGATAACCTACAGATATATTGAACGGAGTAGAGGCAGTAAGCACTGCTACCAGTAAAAAAGAAATCAAAATTATAAATTGACGCATCAGTATAACATAAAACGTGTGAGGACAGTCTTTCCCTCATCAGAAACTTCTACAGAATAGGTGTGCTTACCACTAGGAATGTTTATTTCACAAGAACGCCATTTTCCAGGCACTTTATCTAGACGACCAGAGATGCTAGATGATGAAGAACGCTCGGTATTGAAAAAATATGTTCCTACAACTTTCTTGCCAGTCTTAACATGAATTCGATATGATTCTTCGCTGCCCATTTTATCTGTAAACTCAAGTCGGCTAATTATTCTCATTGTTTTTGGACCGGAAGCCTCAATCTGAAGCGGTATATCTTTACTACATTCAAAATAATTAATCTTTTTCCCACCTAAATCTACTTTTATACCATCTTTGTGAACCATAGGAGTTAAAACTTTTTGATTACTTCCCATAGATTCAAATTCTTTTGATAAAAGCCTAAGAAGGACCGGATATTTTAGCTTCTGGCTTTCTAATACTTCAATGTTGTGGTTTCCTTTAGGCAGATTAATAAAATAGTTTCCTGAGTATGTATATCGATGCTTTGGATGTTGAATTGATCGAATAGAAGATTGTACCTTGTAACGATGATTTACTTTTATCGTATCTTTCCCATTCAGAACAATAACATAGTCAAAACTATGACTTTTTTTCTTACCTTTAAGGACTGGATACCTGCTAATAAATTCTGCTCTAGCAGGCCCACCTACTTGATAGAGTAAACCACTTTTCTTTATGGGATAATAGACCCTTCTCTTTGAGTTTATAACTAGAATCTCTTTTTGATCTCTATCTCTTACGGGACGTAATAATTTTCCATACAAATATGTATCAGAAAAGGAAAATAAAATAATAAGAAATATTTTATAATAAACTGTCTGGCTCATGATCGACAAGATGCTCCTTAATTTTTTGTTTACTATGATATCCAACGGAAAATACCAACCCAAAGATTATTACTAAGCAGACTGTAGCGATAAAGATATTATATTTTTTTTCAGCATACAACCCGCCTACTCCTATCTCAGGAATAGGGATAGGCGCAAAAGGCATATTCAGTTGCTCAGTTAGTGATTTAATATTTAAAACATGAAGTATAGGCACATTATTCTTTGCAAACTTTGACAATACTCCTTCAACCCCTCCCTCTCTTAATGATATATCAATCACATCAGCCCTTTTAACTATACCTGCAGCCAATAGTTTTGAATTAAAACTCGTTCCTAAGCTTGCGACGCCACCGCCAATGTTTATCATCGCACTGAAATCCTTTGGAATGCAGTAGTTTGAGAAAAGCTTCATTCGTTCATCTATATTTTCTGCGAGTTTTGTATTTTTAATTAATGGAAGTTTATGCTTTGATATGTTACTAGTAATAATATCTCTCCCAGCTGGACTGAGTAATCTGCCCATATCGTTTCGCCCACCAATTGATGCAGCTATACTTCGTTTACCTATAAATCCATTATTAAATAAAATTTCTTCCATATCTAGCCAGGTAAAATCAACGTGATTCGCGCCCCATTGTGACGCACCAACTGAGGTAATCGTAATCGGCACCAGGCCAATTGCCTTAGCAGCTGTAAGCACTGCAATATTCGCCCCAGGCATAGATCCTGTTAACAGGATGGCAATCGTATCCCCTTTCTGTAATCTCATCTCTAGCATTAAATCAACCATCCCGGCAGAAAAATTGGGATCTAATGTTGTTAATTTTGCATCCAAATCTCCCTCGTCTGTTGTTATCAGACTAAATGGCCCTCCAACCAATCCAGTCTCATTAGGGTCATTTTCATCATCGATAAAAACACCGGACTCCATTCTATTGTTTTTTAGCATGGACATTGACTTTTCCATTAGTCTTGCGGCTTTAATCTTCAAATCATAAGATGGGGATATATCAACCGTCTTACTATTAATAGATATAATAAAACCAACTAATGCAATACATGATAAAATTACAAGAGTAGAAGTTTTTTGTATGGCCGGTATAAATGGCTCTTTTTTATAATCATTCAAAGATTGCACCTCCGAATAATATCATTACCAAAAGCTTTACTATAATAGCAGTAAGCAGTACCACTGATAGAGTCCTGACGACACCCTGGCGATCCATCCAGTTTGCAATAAGCCCTGGAATAATATTCCCAATAACCGCCAAGCTTTTTATATTTTCGCTATCTATATACATCGTCCTTGATAAGTATCCAAAGAAAAACCCAAGAATAAGCGCAAGCACTATTCTTCTTTTCCCATATAAAAACATAACCTTGCTCAAGCCTCTAATGATCAGCCAGACTATTATTGCTACTAAAAATGTAGAAATAACTTGGACAGGCTGGTGTAGAAAAAGAGAAATATAACCCGGAACGATTATGCCACCCGCAGTTACACCAAGAGCCTCTGACAGAATCAGACTTAAAATAATTCCTAGACCTATACTAATCTCAATCATATGCTCTACTCTCAGATAGCCTATTTAATATTTCCTGTCCTGCGCCTACTTGATTTCCTATGGCAAAAACCATTATATCATCATCGAGATCCAAAATTGACTTAGAAATATTTTCAATGGCTTCACTAATTGAAAATATACTTACATGCGTATCCGGCGAATGATGTATCAACCTTTTAACCTTTGGCTCAATCTTGTCTCCTCTAATAATGAAATATTCCGGCTTAATTTCTTCAAAAGTGAGCTCTAGCATTTGCTTTGTTCGAAGAGGCCTATCATCTCTAGAATTGAAAAATACTGCTGTACCACTATTCGTAGGATATCGATCAATAACAAACTTCCATATTTGCAATGTAGACACCGGGTCATTTGCTGCCATTCCATTAACAAATTGCAGAGCGCCCTTTGTGCCCATTAATCTCCATACGACTAAAGCCCCAAGGTCTGGCTGAACACTATGCATTCCACTTAGGGCGACATCTCTTGAGATTCCCATTTTATGACAGACGTCAAGAGCAATAGCTATGTTCTGTGGGTGTTCTATATAATTAAATTTATTTAGCTCAATATCAGTAACAGACTTTTCTTTTGAAAATAGTATCTCAGATCGATTACGTTTAGCGACAGATTTTAGTATATCCCTATACTTTTCCTCAGCAGTTACAATAGTCCCCTCAATAGGAATTGAATTACACAAAGATTTAACGACATCAACTTCTGTAGGGCCCATTTCATCTAAATGATCCGGACGGGCATTGGTAATAACTCCAATTTGAGATTTAATCATTTGATGCTCAGAGATCCACTGATATTGGGGCTGAACGGCCATACACTCCATCACAACCACATCTGGTTTTTCACTTGCAAAATATTTAAGAAGTCTTACCTGTTCACCAATAGAAGGTCTTCTCAGCCTATGTATAATTCTATCTACCCCTTGCGCATCAATGACCCTTGGTGCGGTGCCTGTTGTTTTAGCAAATGTGCGTTTACCACCGGCTCTTAGTCCCGCAGCTATTAATCTAGTAACGCTAGACTTCCCTCTGGTACCATTTACGTGAATACGGACAGGTAAATTCGCTAAAATAAGTTGATGATAACGAAACTCAAATAAGCCAGAGATAATTAAAACTAGAGCGAGTGCCCCAAGAATTATTAAGGGCGATAATAACATAATACTACAAGCTTCTTTAGGTTATCAATTGTAACCCATGACCATTTGGATGAGCTTTACCATGTCCAAGATATTTACCATTCCATCAGAATTTATATCAGCTAAAAATGGATTGAATTGAGTCTGATCAACCACGATATGGTCAATTAAAATTAGAAGATCATTGACATCAACTATACCATCTGTATTCAGATCACCGTCTAACCTCATTTCACTACCACGAGTTGTAATAAGAATAGCTGTTTCATCAGAGAGTTGCATCGCAGCATCTGCGTAATTATTGTTAAATGTATACTGCAAACCTCTTGTCATCGTATGATCTTCAATACCTATCGTACAATAGTTCCCATGGATTTGACTCCAGCTATAGCTACCCGTAGTATTATTATTAAAATCCATATACTGGAGAACCATTTCACCATCATTTGTGGGGGTCATGTAATACATAGGGTCCCTAAGAATAATTTGAAAGGTTTCTGTCGTGTTATTCTGGTAAGTTCGAACCCTTGACCATTGAACAATAAAGACTTTGTTATTACTATCATACCAGGTATAAACACGACCAGAATTTGTCAGCTTTAGATCATCCCAAAATACAGCGACCATTTTACCTGGACCACCGGCTCCTGGAATTGGATAGTTTCTAAATGAACTTAGGTCCGATTCACCAAAGGCGATCCAGCCATTCGAACAGATACTGATTTTATCATATATTTGACCATAAAATCTAAAATCAAATGGAAGATCAACCGTTTCCACGTCATCATCATTATCACCATTATCATCTAAAGAGCTTAAGTATGAACCGCTACCACCATAACGATCATCTATCTCTATCCAGTCATATGCTGGTGCGAGTAAATAATCTATATCTTCACTATCGTAAATATAGTAACCATGGTCATCTGGTCCCATTGGGTCAGTAACTGTAGGAATACCAATCTGTATAGGTATAACTGATGAGTTTGTATAACCATCATCAGTATTTACTGCTAGAATTAAGTGTGCTATGGTACCAGGAATAACATCCTCCATCGCACTGATGGTAAAAGAATTCCCTTCACCCGCGCTAGAACTAAATCCCCCAGGATACACTGCTGACCAAGTACCTGTATTATCTAATATTTCAATTGCAGGCGATGCTGATGTAATTTGTCCACTAATATTAAGAGCTGAAGTGGTTCCACTATTGTGGAGTTCTATGTGAACAGTTGATGCCTGACCACTTGTCAAAACATCCTGACTATTTCCAACGACGTCCACACCATATGCGTAAAGATTTTTCCCAGCGACATTCAGCACAATATAGCCTACTGAATTGTATCCACTTTCATTTGTCAGGCTCAAAAGCAGTTTTATGTCTGCATCATGATGGACATCATTTTCTACAATAAATGTAAATGGTGAAGAAGCATTATTTATGATATCACCAGTGACCAGATCTCCATAGGTGAATGTATCATTGATAAGTGTAACATTTGAATTCTCTGAGCTTAGCGTACCAACTATACCTGTTGCATTCTCACTGCCATAGTTAGAAACTGCAATCGCAAGTTCAATAGTCTCACCAGCATTAATAATTCCATCACCGTTTCCGACAGAGCTTCCCGAACCATTATCGTTAATCGTGATATAGTCACTATACACATTTACACTTGCACCTGGATCATATATCTGAAATGAACTCTGATATGGATAGTGATTCTTTTTTGTAACAGTAACAAGTATCTCACCAATATCATTTGTCGGAACATTTATACGAATAAAACCATTTAAATCACTATAACCCGACTCAAGGACTGCACCCTCTTTGTATATGGTGACCCAGGCATCCTCAACAGGGTTTCCACCACTATTTGTGAGAGAAAAATCAATAAAATTTGTTCCTTTTGTCAAAGAATATGCATGAGTAACGTTTAACATTTC
>CAZYDX010000004.1:0-50218 GCA_964646455.1 uncultured bacterium
GCCAATATCTTGATAGTAACTGCACTTCTTCAGTCCCCTCATTATATATTTCAATGTTATAAGAGAATAAATATATAGGAACAGCGGCTGAGGATCTTTCTTTGATAAAATCTGATTCAACCTTAATATTTATATTATTGTTTTTCATAGAGGTATATTTTAACGTGTTAAATTAATTTAATAAAATTGTATCATGACAGATAACAAAAGATTACTATCAACAATATCAATTATTATCGCTGTTGGGCTTTGTTTTTATTGGTTCCGACAGATAGGCCCTGGAGATATCGGCTCTCCAGAGATTACAGAGTCTGATATTATGAAACATATCCGTTTTTTATCACATGATGACAGAGCTGGTAGATACCCGGGTACTAGAGAATCAAGAGATGTTATATCATACCTAATAAATAATCTGAAATCTTTTGGGGTTCAGCCTGGCGGAGAAAATGGATCATTTAAACAAACTTTTAGCCTTCTTGATAGTGTAAAACTTGGTCGAAATAATTCTCTATCTGTAAATGAAAAACCCCTAAATATAGAGCAAGACTATATACCTCTTTGGTTTTCTGGAAACGCAACCCTATCTAGTGAAATCATTTTTGCTGGGTACGGTATAAATATGATTACTGATTCTTTAGTCTGGAATGATTATAAAGATTTAAATGTTGAAGGAAAGTGGGTTATGGTCATGAGGCATAGCCCTGAAAGAGAAAATCCTCATTCGGTTTATGCTCCTCACTCTGATCTACATAAAAAAATGATTGAGGCAAGAGACAGAGGTGCTGCAGGGATATTATTTATTTCTCAAATAGAAGATACAACCTTGATCCCGTTTAAATATATCTCTGGCTATTCAAAATCAGGAATTCCGGCTATTCATTTGAGTAACAATACTGCTGATGATATTCTTCAAACAGTAGGAACATCAAGAAAAATAATTCAAAATAAGATGAACAGAACACTTCAATCAGTGTCTTTTGGTATCCCAAGCATTACAGTCTCTGCAAGTGTAGAACTGAAAAATATTTACTCTAGAGCCGCAAATGTGATAGGCCAAATAGTAAGCAGAAACCACAGGTATCGAGATGAATATATTGTTATTGGTGCCCACTTTGATCACCTTGGCTACGGAGGACCCGGGTCAGGATCTCTAAAGCCAGATACTACCGCAATACATAATGGAGCGAACGACAATGCTTCAGGAACATCTGGATTATTAGAACTTGCCCACAAACTACAATCTAATAGGCAGCTTTTAAAAAGAAGTGTTTTGCTAATTGGGTTTGATGCTGAAGAAAAAGGATTGCTTGGCTCTAAATATTTTGTAGCAAACCCAACTATAGAAAAAAATAATATTGTCACTATGATAAATATGGATATGATCGGAAAAATGAAAGACTCTACTGCAATGATTGGTGGCATAGGAACTTCACCAAGATTTGAATCCTTGTTAGATAGTTTGTCAAAAATTTCTAGTTTAAAATTAGAATATGATAAGGCTGGGTATGGGCCTAGCGACCATGCCAGTTTTTATTCTGAGAACATCCCTGTTTTATTCTTTTTCACGGGTGACTTCAGTAGTAATTACCACCTACCTGAAGATGATTGGCAGGGCATTAACGCATCCGGAGAAAGACAAATCCTTGATATAATATATAGAATAGTGATAGATCTAAGCAGAGATATGTCAAAGCCTTCTTTTACAATTGCGGGACCTAAAAAAAGACCAACACAAAGAAGTAATCAAAAAGTCAAACTGGGAATAATGCCGTATTATGGAGGTACAATTGAGGGTCTAAAAATTGACAAAATCTATGACTCAAATGGTCCTGCCGCAAAAGCTGGTATTAGATCTGGAGATATAATTAAATCTATAAATAAAAAATCAATAAAAGATATCTATGAATATATGAAGCGCATGGAAGAGATAAAGCCTGGTCAAAGTATCCCATTTGATATAAAAAGAGATGGTAAAATAATTATGCTTACGGTCAGATTTTAGACCAACTTATGGCTGTCGTTTAATTTCTTCAGAAGTTTCACTTTTTGTAACCTCTTATATTTAATTTACCTCATCGCGATTCCCTTGTGCATCTCGGACTGCGTCTAAAGTATTGTTGCCGAATCTTCCATCTACTTCTAAATCGTAGCCACTAGCATTTAATGCTTTTTGCAAACTGGTGACAGACTTACTGTCCAAAGGGTCAAAGTTTTCTATAATATAGTTTAATCTATTACCAACTTCTGAAAAAAGGGTGGAACATCTTCCTCTAATTTTTTCAGTAAGGCCAAGAACCGCCATAACGTAATTATCTGAGTGATTATATGCCCAAACTGATTTCCAAATATCTCCATCCTTTTTATAATTTTTACTACCCGGGTTGTATCCATTTTTTATCAAATAATTAGCAATACTACCTAATACATCTGGCCAATCATGAGGCCTTCTGACTCCATCACCATCAAAATCAACGGAAAAACGATTAAAGCTTGATGGGATAAACTGACCAAAACCAAAAGCTCCTGCGTAAGATCCTTCAATACTCTGAGGGTCAACCCCATCTTTATAACAATATTCTAAATATGAGGCTAATTCTTTTGAGGCCCATTTTGCTCGCTTTGGCATATCATGTATCTGAGTATACAAAGAATTGAAAACCGTAAACCCTTTGTAGTGTTTGCCATAATTACTTTCTATTCCTGCTATGCTTAGGATAATAAATGGGTCTACATCATATGTTTTTGACACCTTTAATATTAGGTCTTTGTTCTCACTGTAAAATTCAGTTCCCGCAGCAATACGAGATTCTTTGATAAATAATTTTTTATATTGCTCCCATGATTTTTTTTCATAAGGCCTAGCAAAACTATCCGGTATTTTTTTATGTCTCTCAATTTTTTCATTTTTAAAAACCTCATCTATATATGCCATTGGTACAATTTTTTTATTTATTATTTCGACAACCAACTGATATGCTAAATCATTCGAGACAGAATCATTGGAGTAAGATATAGATAAAAAAAATATTAGTAAAAAAATAGATTTGGGCATTTGTGATTTATTACTTAACAAGAAGTAGCTTTATGCTTTCATTGTAATTTTTTGTTTTTAACCTACATAAATATACGCCTGTACTTAAATCAAGTCCGTTGTCATTTTTGCCATCCCACATTAATGTGTTTATCCCCGGGCTATACTGACTGTTAACTAGTGTCCGCACAGTCTCTCCAAGAATATTTAAAATTGAAATCTCAATATTCTGATGACTAGGAATGTTAAACTTAATTTGCACCCTTGAATTAAACGGATTTGGAAATGCCGAATGTAATAAATGCGTTATTGGCACAGTATTGTTTCCATCAGACTGTAAAGGGTTTATCACACTATTAATATATCCGGGCGTGCCATTTCCTTCTGAAAAAGACCAAGAACTAGCGACTCCATTAGAAGAGTCCGGAGAAAGAAGCTCTAGAGTTGGCCCATTTCCATCAGGCTCAGTTGGCCAAGGTGAACTATCATCATATTCTACTTGATCTATAAGTCCGCCTGATAGATCATATAGACTGATCTCTTCACCACCGCCACTTAGACCAAAGCCAAAAGACCCATATACGCCCACTGTTTCTGGAAAATAAATAGAAAAAGAATTGGTGTCTTGGGCTAACACTATATAAGAATCAGTACCTACAATTGAATTCTCTGGGAAGGTATACCTGTGGTCTTCATTCTCATCAGTAAAATACCAGCCAGAAATATCAACACTATCTGTTCCATTATTATATATCTCTATCCAATCACCCGGGTTGAACTCATCCGAGCTATTATAGTTTATTTCATTAATTACTAAGTCTATGGTGTCACCACCTAGAAACGGTTCAAATATAGCAGTTAAATTTAGACCATCGGAGACCTGTATTTTCATTGTCTCGCTAGAGTCTGGAAACTGAGCCCATCTGGAAAAAACATATCCAGCATCAGGAACAGCTCTAACATCAATAGGTATGCCTGGATAGTAGTATCCACCCCAAGGATAATCATCTGGTGTAATAGTATTTATTTGAATTTTACCACCACCAGTAGAGAGAACATTAAACAATAAGTATACCGGACTGGATAAATCAAAAAATGCGCTTAAATGCTGCCTCATATAAAGATATCTGTTGTCAGCAAAGTTATCAAGAATTTGGATATGGTTGCCCCAGTCTTGAGCAGAATTCGGCCATCTATTCTGGTGCATTGGTATTATATCTTGGATATATGAGGCTAAAGAATCTAGCCTGGTGACTAAATGTTGTGGCTTAAAAATTGTGTTAAACCTATCAGAAAATATATTTATAAACCTCTCGCGATAATTGGGGTTTTCAAGCAATTTTCTGAGCAAATAGGTAGACCAGGGCGGGTTTGGCCATCCCGGGCCATTTTCTTCAGTAGCAAACTCCAAAGTATTATAATCATAACCAAGCCCCATCCAAGGAATACCAAAACCAAAGTCAGTGTCATATAAAATCCATCTCCATAATCCACCTTGAGCCTGAGGCCTCCAGTACTTAATGTTATTCCCTGGCCAGTCACGATTATCTATAAATATTTGGGCGATGTTATAATCAATATGGTTATCTATATCAATCCAATTTGAAAGGGAGTCGTATACATCAGAGTTTTCCATATCAGAATTTTCCACATAATTAATTAAAGCATTATAATTATCAATTGTCCCTTCGTTAGCATACTGTACCTCTATTAGGTCGAGCTCATCAGGATCAACAGGATGATGACTAGCAATGAAATGTTCATTAACTTTTTCACGAAGATTATATAGCCCCCAAAATTCTCCATTTAGATAAACCAGCATTGGTCTATAGGCTTGTATCTCTAAATCAATATTCTCAAATATCCCGGTCATATACCCATCTCTTAGCATTGTGAAATTCCAATCATTGCCAGAGTTTCTAAGTACAAAACTTTGATAGGAGTCTACATTGAGATTAGGAAAAAGTGGATAGGCAAACTCATTTGCACCATATTCACCTCTTGCAAAAATAGAAAATGATTTTTGGTCTTGCCCCCTGCTCCAGCCTCCAAAAATCTTTACTCCTGCTGGAGATGAAAAATAATCATCGTTTGTTTCTAAAAGCTCAATGTAAATAGGTCTTTCCCAATCTTCCCAAAAATTGGCCCCAAAATGAGGATATTCTGATGAGGCATTTGGGCCCATTACATATATACCTGTATTATAATCAAAAAAGTTTTCTGGAGCAGTCGACAAAAATAAAGTTGGAAAATTATGGCTCTCATCATCCAATATATATGTAGAGGTTTTTATGGGAGATGTCAGCCAGCCACTTTTATAGCTGGTCGCCCTTATTACTTTGTTTTCAGTTATCGGTATGCCACTAGAGTATAAATACGAGTTTTCATCTGGCTCTGAACCATCAAGCGTATAATAAATATTCACATCGGTTTCATTACTATAAATCTCTATATACATTAGTTGATTATTATAAAATCCAGTTGGGGATGAAAAACTCAGCTCACCTAATACCCCCAAAACAGATTCTTCACCATTTGGTTCCCCGGGAGTCGGAGAAATAAACATACCTATATTATTTTCATCATTCACTCTGCCAATGGAAACATCTGGCAAAAGATTTTGAGTATATAAAGAATCAACAAATGTGCTATCTAAGTTTGTTAGTATGATAGTTTCACCACTAGAACTTATTTTAAAATTTGTGTGGAGCATTGACCCTGGTAGGTCAATCTCCTCTGCCACACTGGGATTATTATCTAGCAGTATATTTCTCCCAATGGTAAGGAAAGGTATGCAAGACATATCAGATGAGTTACTATCAAAATTATGAACCTGAATTGCCAATACATTTTGTCCGCTATTAATCCAGGTTTCAATTGAATCCACCCAAAAAAGTGAAGGGCTACCACCATTATACATCTGTGCCTCTATCCAGCCCTCGGTTCCTTGATCGTGGCTCGGTGGAGTCCCTAAAACATTAGACCTGGCAAATTCAGACCCGTTTAGATATGCAACAAAACCATCATCATAATCTATATGTAGTGCAATTTTCTTCACTTGTTGGGGATTATCTATAAAAAATGGTTTAATTATATATATAGAGGTGACTGAGTTGATTATTGTGTTATCGTCATTATCACCATAGCCAAACCCACTAGGGCCCGTGCTCCAATTATTAGCGTTAAATCCTAACTGATTCCAGCTTGTTGGTGGCTCTTGATTCCCCACAAAATAACTCCACTCATCACCCCAATCGATAATGGTCTCCCAGTGAGAAATAATATCTATACGGTCTTTATCAGAGGCCATCACCATTAAATATTGTTCAGGCCCAATTGAAACATCTGGAAACCTCCACTGAAAAGGGCTATCTAAATCATCTGATAATCCCCAATTAAAAAGTGAAACGCTAACCGGAGTGGGGTTATATAATTCAATCCAGTCTGGTGTGTCCCCATCTTCATCATAGTAACTACTCTGGTTTGATGAAACGACTTCATTAATTTGTATAGACTGTGCTACAATAATAGAAAAAAGTAAACTAACAAAAAAACAGGTTTTAATCATCTTTATAAGTTAGACCATATCCAAATCTAAATAGTGGGTCATAATTTTGATCGCCAAAGTTGATCGGAATCTGTTTCATTGATCTTGGCCACGTCATAGACAGTTTACCTGTTGGTTCATAGTCCCCAAAAACAACATCCGCAATTCCAGAGCCTTCGCTACCAGGTAGCCATGCTGCTATAAAAGCATCACAATCTTTAAGCTCTTTCTCTATTAGCATTGGTCGCCCTGAGATCAGTATTATCAGGTAAGGAATATTTTTCTTTTTGATTTTCTTTAACAACGCAATGTCTTCTTTAGAAAGATCAAGAGACTCGCGATCTCCCCACCCTTCCGAATAAGGTTTTTCACCTACCACAGCAATTATTAAATCAGCATTAGAAATATCATCACCATTCTTTGAATATGAAATATCATTTGTATCTGTTACTGTAGCTTTAAAAGCCTCAAGGATTGATGTCCCGGGTGTTATATCTCCTGACTCACCTTGCCATGTAATTGTCCAACCGCCACACTGGTAACCAATATTATCGGCGTGCTCTCCAACAAAAGTAATTTTTTTTCCAGACCTTTCTATTGGCAAAAGGTTATTATCATTTTTTAAAAGCACTATTGATTTTCGTACGCTCTTCCTCGCTAATTCTCTGTGTTTTTTTGACCCGACCACACTAGCGTTTTTAGGATTTTTTAGGGCTTTATCAAAAAGACCAATTTTCTTTTTTATCTTTAATATCCTTGTTACAGCATCATCAATACGATCCATCGATATCGCACCCTCTTTAACAGCCTCTATCGCTAAACGGATAAAATCATCATAAGAGTCATCGTCTGGATTAAGGCTTCCAGGCACCATAACCATATCTATCCCGGCATTTAATGACACAATTATTGAGGTTTTAAAATCTTTATCAATCTCGTTAATACCCGCCCAATCAGACACAACAAATCCCTTAAAACCGAGTTCCTGCTTTAAAACATCATTAATTAAATATTTATGCCCGTGAAGCTTTTTTCCATGCCAGCTATTATAGGAGATCATAATGCTTCCCACGCCTTGCTTTACTGATTCTTCAAATGGTTTGATATATTTGTTTCTTAACTCAATTTCATTGAGTACTACATCTCCTCTGTCGATTTTATAATTGTTGCTACCTGTACCGAAAACCGTATTTCCATCACCAACATAATGTTTAGCACAAGCTAAAACTGATTTTTTGCTGAGCGATTTTCCCATTTGGTATCCTTCAACAGTTGCAACTCCAAGCCTTGTTACAATATCAGAATCCTCTGAATAGCTTTCGTATGTTCTGCCCCACCTTTCATCCTGAGCCACAGCAAGACAGGGGGCAAATGTCCAGTCTAAACCAGTGGCTTGTATTTCTTCAGCTGTTGCAACAGCAATTTTTTTAATTAATTTTTCATCATTGGCACATCCCAAACCAATATTGTGTGGAAAAATTGTGGCACCAACAACATTATTATGCCCATGAACAGCATCAATGCCGTAAATAAGTGGTATTTTTAGCCTGGTGCTCAGCGCTTGTTCTTGAAATCCATTATAAAGATCAACCCAAGAAGAAGGCTGATTCGTTGGTGGCGTTGAACCACCACCACTTAAAATAGAACCAAGAAAATATTTATTAATATCTTTTTTGTCTTGAAGATATCTATAATCTACTTGGGTCATTTGGCCAATCTTCTCCTCAAGGGTCATAGATGAAACAAGACCACTTATGTCATTATTTATTGAACAAGAAACCAAATGAATAAAAACTAGCAGAGCTAAGGATTTAGAAAACAATCTATTTAAGAAACATAACCTTATCATAATATCTTTTCCCGTTAATCATTGACTGAATTATATAAATGCCGTTTGCAGTTATATTCGCATCCCAAATAAAAGATTTTTTACCCGGGGGGATAGTACCTTTAAACACAGTATCAACCTTTCTCCCAACCAAGTCAAAAACTTTTATAGATATATCACTTTTTTGACTGGTAATAATAGGGATAGAAATTCTATTATTAAAAGGATTTGGAAATGGTTTTTCAAGTCTAAATGAATTTGGAGTGTTTAAAGCATTCGACAATGAACTCTCTAGATAGATTTCAAGACCATTAATAAAAGGTCCTGCCGCAGCATACCCCGTGCCATATATATCTGCAGAAAAATAGATATCTAATACCCCATCCAAAACCTCAATATTGTTTAGTGTTATATCAAAAGGTGTATTGACCGAGACATGTGATAATACGTCTAGATCATCAACAACTAAATCATCCTCGACTGTTATATCAAAAACTCTGTCAGCTGTAGCATTATAGTGGTTTTCAGAAAATAACATCTTTAAGGTGAATATTCCCGGATCTAGCCTAACCTTATAAGCTGCGACTCTATTAAGCGATGATCTGTACAAAATATCATTGTCCGTGTTTTGGATATCAATATTATTATTTATTATTTGAAAATTACCAGCAATAAAACCATATTCTTTATCTGATCCCCAAATCTGATCCGCATAATAACCACCAGCTATATCTCCACCAGCATTAATCTTAATTGTGTCTCCAAGGTGCTCTGGTATATCTATCCAAACCACATTAGATACCATAGTATTTTGAGAGTCATCCTGAATATTAAAAACCCCCATCACACTCATACTAAGATGGTCAGTGTCCATTATTAGTTTTACGCTCCTATGGTCACTAAGTAGAGATGCGTCTAAAAAAGATATACCTGCTAAGCTATAGTTTGATATTTCTGTTGCGCTTTGGGTGTCAAGCTCCTCACTAAATTTAACATTTAAAGAATTATTATGTTGCCTTGACCATAGTACTTTGGGTTCAGAATGATCAACATAGCCAATGTCTGATGTTGTAGTAAGACATAATATCATATTCCCATTTTCATAGTGTATGTTATCATCAATAAATAGAGCTTGGTTCCCCCCCCAGGTATGATCATCACTCTTTTCCCACCTATTATAATCGAAAGCGTCAAAATCATCTTTCCACATAAAAGTAAAATTCGAATCACTTCCTGTATCACCTTCGCCCGGGGTATAGGCAGCATAGCTCACATAATCATAATATGAAAATCTTGGTAATATTTCAGGATTCCATGCTCCTACCCAATCATCATAGACTGGATTCCAAATATTCATCATTATTTTTTGCGAATAGTGCAGAGAGTCAATATGTGCGCCAACCTGCCTGTACACCTCTTCTCCATCGATAAACCAGGAAACATACTCAGGCGTCCACTCAAATCCATATGTATGATAATCCTCATGAGGATTGAACGATACATAGTGCTGCCTTATATGAGAATCTTGCCCCCATGTAATTGTGTTGAAATCAATAACATGGTCATATACGCCCAATATTTCTATATCAATCTCTGCCCAGGGAGTGTTTGGGTTGTCATCATTATATGTAAAAAATGAAGAGACCAGACCGTCACCCTGCGCTGGTTTATATCTTGCCTCAAATCTTCCATATAGGTATGACTCGTGGGTCCGAAGTTCAGCACCTCTATAGATTTGTCCCACCAACAAACTTGTAAATAAATATATAAAAATCAGGTTTTTCATGTTCTCAGTACATGTTGGTTGTCTTTTCAATTAATTTTTGAACCATAATTAAGTTGGTCATCAGATGTAAGAATGGGAAATGAAGGCACAATGATTGGATATGCTAGGCCCCTTTGTGTGACAATCATATCGGTAGAGGTGAGTTCTGTTTTTTCAAAAATATCTGTGTTTATCTTTATTTTATTTGAATATTTATTTTGTAGAGAATCTATCAGATCATTATACAAAACATTTTCGCTATTATTAGAATCTTTATTGAAAATTGATATAAATCGTTTGCTTGCGTATGCATCATGCCACATGCTTACATTAGACTTTACTCTCCAATCTTTTTCCAATCCTTTTTTATAACACTCTTTATTTATTGATTGATCTCTCAATAAATCTGCCAAAGATAATTTTAGCTGATTACGAAACTGACTTTTACCTATTTCCCTTTTCCTAAAAACTAAGGGGTGTGACTGAATCAATTGATTGATGTCTTTTACTGTCCATTGTTTGTTATCATATTTTAGAATTACATCATCTGGTAAAAGTTTGGTATTATTTTTTAGTGTAATTGTTTTCGGATTCTCTATTTCTTCCCATAATGCTTTATTTATAGCACTCTTTTTAGAGTCTGTATCTTGAAGATAAACCTTAGATGCTTCATAAGCATATTGATTAAAAATTTTTGGATTAAAATCAATTTTTTTACCGGACATTATTTTTTTTACATGCTTGAGATATTTTTTTTTAGCTGTTTTTTCTTTGATCATATCTTTTATATCATTCCATTGAATTTTCTGTTCATTCGCAGTAATAGAAACTTTATCTGTCCAACCTTCAATATTCATAACAAGATAACTTCCATCGTCATTAGTAAAAGGACCTATTAGTTGACCTTTTTTTATATTCTTACTAAATAACTTCTCATGGATAAAATCAGGTTCTTTATCAAAAAAACCAATTATTCTTTTTGGTATTCCCCCTCCCCATACATTATTATATATATAAGATAAAGAAAAATTCTGTTTTAATAATTCCTGAATTTTGTTTAATGCCTCTTTATTTGGTAGGTTGATATAGTTCACCTCAATTGATCGCCCAGAGATATGTATTAAGTTTTCAATTGTACTATCGGGGACAACAGTTTTACTAAAAAAATCATCATTGTAAAAGACTTGCCGCATTGCCTGTTCTTTCCTACCCGTTAAATAATTGTTAAAATATTGGCTTTGTAGTAGGTCATCCTTTTTTTCTGACATTTCTATAGCTGTGAGTTTTTCAGCGATTAATGAGTTTAAAACAATTTTTTTATGAATATAGTTTGACTGCCTACAATAGTCAGGTCTGATCGTATACTCCGATCTACGAATAAAATCTTGAACTGTAATGATTCTGTCCTCTACTATAGCAAGAACATCGGTGCTTAATGGTAACTGGTTTTTGTCAGAACAGTCTAATGAAATGAAAAATATAAATATAGCACAAGGTAGAGACCTGGGCATATCAAACTAAAATGAAAAACCAAGAGTGTAAACATGTACATTGCCCAGTATACCAACTGCTTTATAGGCATAGTCAATAGACACAAACTTGTTCCCTAAAACAAACAGCTTTATTCCTACACCTCCAGCATAACCATATTCTGGGCTGTCCATGAAAAGAGCTTTCATTCCACCCCGAAGGCTAAAGGTGCCAACGCCCGGAATTGTGTTGTCAAGCGCACACCCGATGTTAATGGATTCAGAATTGTTGTTTGGGTGAAGAGCATCCGCGGATATTGTAAGCTGAGAAATATTATTAACAATTGGCTTAAGAGCAACACCTATTCTAAATATTAAAGGAAGCTCCCACTCTGATGGTCTAAACTGACCTGGAACATCACCGTAGTTACCTTCTTCATATTCAGAAATATCAATAGGCTGATAAATATCTATGCCATCAAATCTCATTCTAGTTCCATAGTTGGAAATGCTCATTCCAATATTTAGCCCATCCTCATCTTTCCCGGTAAATGAAAAGAAATCAGTATTCACAAGAACACCAAGGTCAACGGCAACCGCACTAGCAGAGCTGTGCCATATATTAGAACGAACGTATTTTATTGTAGAGCCAAATGAAAACCAGGGAACTAGTTTTCTTGAAAAAGTAAGTGATGCAGCAATATCAGATGCTGTAAAATTTTCTCCTGTACCTTCTTGATATTCAAGCGTGGTCACTGCCATCTCTCCGTAATTCATTTGGGTTAGACCAAAACCAATATTTCCTATCCTGGGTATGATTAAAGCACCTGCTGTAAAAGACATGTTAATCCCGGCCAGCCAAGGTTGACTCATAAAAGAAAGTTTGGGCATATCCAAACTTGCAAGACCTGCTGGATTCCAATATATTGATGATATATCATCAGACACAGCAACAAAAGCATCTCCCATAGAGCTCCCCTCACTGTCAACTCCAATCTCAAGAAAATTTCCAGTTGTTGTACCATATCTGTGAATCATCTGAGCGTGGATGCTTGCACAAAAGAATAGGCAGCTTATAATTATATATTTTCTAATACTTATCATTTAATTACTGCAAATTTTCCAATTTTCGTGTCGCCTGTGTTTGTAGACTCAACATGGTAAATATACATCCCAGCTGCTATTTCTAAACTTTCTCTTGTTAACATGTCCCAATGAACAAGCCCCTTTTCAGGGGGGTTTTGCACGATTATCTCATCAACTAAAACACCACTGACCGTGAATATTTTAATCGTGCACTGTGCAGGTATATGAGTAAAAATAATTCTTCTTCTTTGGTTTAGATAAGGATTTGTTACCGCCTCTTCCATCATGTTTGACATTACATAAGGATTCGGAACCACCATTATATTATCCATAGAGTTTGATAGTGCCTGTGTATCTAGGTTATCATCATAGTCAATTGAAAAGTGTATTGAGTCCGTTATATAAAAAGGTCTTTTCCAATCCACCTGATACACATCACCAGGGTTTGGCATCGTTATTTCTGTAGATAGTTGAAAGTCTAAAATGAATGCCGTAGCTCTCCACCTACTTCCAACAGTTGCTCCAACAAAAATACGGTCTTCATAAATATCAAAAACATTATTATTATTAACATCGTGGATGACCACATCCATTAAATCATAGCCACCAGCCTCATTTATGAAGGATGTATTCTGTACATAAAAATTAACGGCGGGGTTTGTTATTTTAGCTGAACCAATTGAGACTCCATTTTCATCGCGAACTGTGCCAGAAGAGGCAATCCCAACATAGGTTGAATCATTGTCCATAAAAACAATTTTATATGTCCATGGTATTTTAATACCCTCTGATAAAGAAGGCGTTACCCTCATAATACCACTGCCATTGATCCATTCTGAATTTTCATAGCTATATTCAGGTATTTCAACATAGTCATCTACCTCTACCTGGAGACCATCAAAAATATCAGATGAGATTGAGGTGTTTGGATTAAGCGTCCAATAGTCCACAGTGTCTCTATAGATTAGATTGTTGCCAATATATTTTGTTGGGGTCTCACTATACGCTAGTAAACTATCTGTTAAGTCATAGATCTTTATCTCATTAGTGGTGTACTGGATTCCTCTTTCATAACCACTTACCGTTGCAACTGTATCAATACCAAAAGTTATTGCATAATTATGCCCTTTTTTCAAACTCCCCTGTGCTCTGATTATTGGAGAAACAGTGCCTGAACCAACAATATTATTTTCAGCTATATCAACCTCTGGGGGTATGTATCCTGCGGCCCTTTGATGGGGCGTCACAATCGCTATATTTTTCCCAATTGATCTAATGTTCTCATACTCATCTAGTTCAATAACTGTGTTGTTTTCTGATGGTGAAATACCAGGCCCAATATCAGGGGCGCCAAAGTCATATGCTACAACAGCATAGTAATATGTCCTACCATTTTGAACTGTATTATCTACAAAAATATGGGTGATCCCCGAATTATTTCCCAGGTTATATCCAGAGCCATTAATTAAACCAAAATCTGTAAAACCACTACACTGGTGAATCATACCGGTTTTAGGATTTGGATTGTGACCGACATCGTCCACCATATCACACTGGTATATTGGTTTTTTAAAAGTTGGTGTGCCATAGCCATCTGTAATTATCTCAGGGTCTGCCATATACTTATCTGTTGACCGGTACACCTTATAACCTTCAAAATCATTAATATTTCCTACAAATGGGTCTCTGGTTTTTGTGTCGGCGGCATCATCCCAGGTAAGAATAACCTCACCATCAGCAGCAGTTGCAGAAATAGTTGGCATTCTAGGCGGCTGCGCAAAACGGTAATCTTTTTCATAAATAACCTGAACAATTCTTTTTAATTCATACAAGGCTGGTGCTCCATGCTCAGGACTATTTAATCCTGCCAGTGGGTCATAAGAATGAAGTTCGGACATTGATATCCTCTCGACCCTACCTTGATATAGTGGAAATGATCCAGAGGCAAACACCTCTACAAGGTTGGAAATATTGCCCTCGAACTCTTCAAGTGTATCCCCACCTACTAAATCCCACATAACCTGATCATTCTTAAACCACTGTGTTTCATTTGACGCTGAGTGGCTTGGGATTGGAAACATCCGGAAAGATGTTAGCCCAACCATATCCGACTCTGATACATCTGTTGTATTAAAATTAGGCTCACAGCCAACACCCTCAACAAAATCAGGCCTATGATTGCACTCTGATCCATCATCATCAGGACCATTATAGTTTATTTCTCCTGGTCCGACACCATCAATTCCTATATCATCACCATAAAAGTATGCCACTTCTAAATCATCCAAATTTTCTCCGTTACAAGCACCTTCGTCTGAATCTTGCCAGTCTTGGTCCTCATCAGCATCCCAATGCGGCTTTAAATCTTCTGCATCGAGCTTGTAGTATTCTAAAAATGCGCTTAGATCATTGATTCCTTCTGTAGCACCAACTATAGCTGTTGGTTCATTATCTCTTTTTTCATCAATTAGGCCATCAAAGTCATTATCTATATTGTCATAGGCTAGCCCAGGACTCTCAAGATATGCAAAACCCATTACCCCTGTAGGAAGACCACCAGAACCAACTCCATTTATATCCCATGAGTATGACATATCGATATCTATATCAAAAAAACCAATGTCATCTGAAGCATCATTACCGATACCATTATCAACCCAATATCCAAAGGCAACATCCCTTATATCATAGTCAGATACATTGGCTATAGAATACTCCCAAAAAATAGCATCTCTAGCTTGAGGGTTGTTCCACTGAAAACCACGAACTTCTACTCGAAGACCAAGTCCACCCCACGATTCACCGCGTTGTTTTGTAACATCTGGCTTTATATCACCAATTTTCATTCCAGGCCTTGGATAATATTTAACAAAGTCTTCAGGGCCAATATATTCTAGGTCCTGGGCATCATTAACAACGTAATAACTTTCTTGATCAGCATATTTAACACCACGCCCAAATCTACCGTTCCACTCTCCTGGCCACTTTTTCTCAAACCCAGTAGATGGCCACCCGCCAATTGGCCATGAATTTTCTATATTAGAAACAGAAGGATACTCATTGGACTCATTAAAATAGCCAAACACAGGATAGAACCCCCACTCTACCGTGCCTGTTGGGTCTCTGTCCATTTCTTCTCTGTAGCTTGTTTGTAAATAATGAAGCGTGTGTTTTGTTTGACTATAAATATCTATCGGGTTGGTGAGCGGTATAGTATCAACTGTAGAGGCATCTCCATCATCTTTGATATAAACCTTTGCCCCCACTAAAAGACCAATGCCGTCAACCATTTTTACCCCGTCATTATTGTTTGGCCACCTGGAAGCATTGGTCGCAGGCCAATCAGATAGTTCAGTAGTATTTTTAAAATATAATAAAACGCGATTCCCCGTCATGTATCCTTCTCTCTCTGCAGCAGGGTCACCAGCAGGATCCTCAGGGCCCGCATAGGGCTTACCCTGAGATAAAACAAAAGAGCACAGAACAGATAGTACTATAATAAAACCTTTAATCATTAGAAATAGATCCCGATACCTATCTTAACCATCCTGGGAGAAGAAAACATTGAGGGGTTTTTTATACGATCTTCGTAATCATTAAAGTCACTACGGTGACCTGCGATATCTGTCTCTTTGATGATGGCGGTATATGCTCGTCCTGTCTGATCGTTTACCCACTCTTCATTGAGCCTGTCAAATAAATTATATATGCTCACATCTAAATTAGCATTGTACCCACCAGGAAGCTTAAATCGATAATAAAACGAGCAATCAACTGAATATTTCTCAGGCCTGTAATCATTATTTGGATAGAGGTTGATTCTAGATAATATACTCTCACTCTGCGGAGAAAATGTATAGGGAGATCCAGAGTTATAGTACGCTGTCATAGAACCACCAAATTTTTCAGAGCCATATATAAGTGACCCGTTAAGAGTATGGCGCTGGTCCCAACTCATTGGAATAAATCTATTCACCGGGTCTTGATTATTACCAGCCCTGTCAAACGTTTGTCCGGGAGAATCTGCATTACCCCTAGTGTATTGAAGTGTATAGTTAACCATTCCCTTTATTTGACCCAGAGCAAGATCTAGCTTTAGCTCCAACCCTCGAACATTTCCGTAGTCTTTATTGGAGTATAATCCATATTTGACTTGGTTATAGGTTGAAATTGTTTTAGTCGTTAACAAATTATATATATCTCTATAAAACAGTGCTACATCCAGTGCCATCATTTGATTTAATTCCTGCCAAAGACCTATCTCATAAGTAATGGTTTTTTCTGGCTCCAATAATGTATTACCCATTCTAGTAACAAAATTATTTGGATCAACTAAAAAGCTGTTGTTCTGGTACATCGCATACATAGGAGGCATCTGGAAAAAATGCCCATAACTAAAATGTAAAACTGCCTGGTTCCCAAGCTGATAGGCAAATCCAACTCTAGGGCTCATTTGCGAAATAACCGGCGCCTGTGGGTAATCACTCATCATTGAATCTGGAAGAATAAGCTGGTTGGCTGGATTTCTTCTGTCTGACGGGTAGACACTCTCTGGATCAAATTGGTCGTAACGAAGGCCAATATTGATAACCATGTCATCAAACTCCATTTTATCTTGTATGTAAAAAGCCACCTCTTTAGGTGAAACCTTGTACACGTCAGCATAGGCTGAAGAATCACCAAATATCTCTGGGACATAGACTGAATCACTCGCGGTGTTGTGAAATTTGTTTCTAATTTGATGCCACCTGTTATCTAGCTCATGGCTGAAATAATGGAGGCCTGTTTTTATGCTGTGGGTGTGATTCGCCTGCCAGGTTACATCCAATTTATAGGTTTGATCAACCATCCAGCGATCTAAATGATCCTTTGATTGACCGCCCGTTAAAAACCCCGGACCATAACTATCAAAGTATCGATCATGAACATACCTACTATCAAGTGGATCCTCATAGACATAAGTTCCAAAGTCATTATCAACAATAGAATATTTAAACTCATAAAATAATTTCTGAGAAAACATTTGGTTTAATTGGAAAGCAAAATAAGTGGTAGCTTTCCTCGATATTGATCTCCCCTCTGGATTGTATTTGAAGGAATGATCATAACCCATCCAGCTATCATCACTGTGTGATAAAAGTGTAGAAAAACGTACTCCATTAAAAAGATTAAAACTAAGCTTGATAAGAGCTGAAAAATTATTGCTCGTATTCATTGGAACATATGAACTATCACCAGTTTTTTCTGAAACCCAAAGCGTTGAATCATCGTAATAAAAATTGGAAAAATTATCTACCTCGAAAAGTCTTAATCCATTCAGATGTCCGTTGTTTTCTTGAACTCTAACGTTTGTGAAAAAAGTGACCTTATTACCAATAACAGGACCACCAAGACTAAATTTAATATCTTGGCTCTTATTTAAACTGGGATCCAAACCTATAAAAATATCTGTGTTATCTGTATAGTATGATGAACCGCCATAAGATACAGACCCTTCATATTTTGGTCCACCATCTCTGGTTACCACATTTACAACGCCGCTCATTGCTCTACCATATTCAGCATTAAATGTCCCTGTGACAACCTCAAGATCTTGTACTGCCTCCGGCTGTATATCAACCGTGGCGCTCGACCCACCAAATGTTTCATCCACCTGAATGCCATCTACCATGTAAGTCACTTCCGTACTTCTCCCCCCCCTAAAGTGCCCATTGACCACCCCAGCCTGCATATTTACGACGGCGCCAACATTTTCAACAGGAAGAGCATTAATCTCGTCGCCAGAAATATTCTTTATTGTTCCCGTTTGGTCTTTTTTCTGAGCAAATCTAGCTACCTCAACAGTGACAACTTCTCCCTCTATTACAGTCTGTTCTAGCTCTGCCTCAAGAAAGAATGTTCTGTTTATCGATACAGTAATATTTTCCATTTTGATGGACCTATAACCAATCATATCAATTTTTAGATTATATTTACCAGGTGGAATATTTATCAAAGTAAACCTACCCTGATTATCTGACGCAGACCCAAATGAAGTGTTTTCTAGGTAAACATTTGCGCCAGGTAAAGGTGATGAAGCTGATTTATCTTTTACTACACCAGATATTTTCCCTGTCGTCTGCGCAAAAATATTACAAGTAAGTAAAAAGCATACTATATATCTATACATGAATTTATTTAGAAGTAAGTATATATAATTTAGTGATAGTTCCACATTCTGAAAAAAAGAAAGGCAGGAATAAACCCGCCTTTCTTTTCAAATGTTAAATGATGTTATTTTAATAATATCATTTTTTGCGTCATGGACTTCGTTCCTGAATCTAATCGGTAGAAGTACACCCCTGACGCGTATCTGCCGGCGTTCCACTGTACCATGTGAAAGCCAGCAGCTCTGTTCTCATTGACCAGTGTTTCTACAAGTCGCCCTGTAACACTATATATACCAAGGTATACTTTTTGATTCTCTGGTAGTGAGAACTTGATGTTTGTTACTGGATTAAACGGGTTCGGGTAGTTTGGAAACAAAGCAAAAACCTCAGGAGTAACCGGGGTTTCATTATCATTGCCTAGTATTGTTGCCTGATCTCCGATCCAGGTAAAAGACCACTCTCCAGGGTTGTTCCACTGCTGATCAGTTGCAATGGTTGAGTAACCCACATTCCCCTCCCAGGTTCCATTATCATTATCATGAAAATAAATATCTAGTGGAATTCTCATTCCATTCACAGGATGAAACCTTTGGTCTCCTCCTAACGCTGAAAGAGTATCCAAAGATATTTTTCCTTCAACGACATAGTCAGGGTCAAACATCTCAAAATGATAATGATCCTGATCAGAGTTTCCGATACTTGAATTGGTTGGATTATCTAACTGAAGGGTGTTTTCGTTCGCATAAACAATATAGTCCGGCTCATCGCCACGCTTGATTGAAGTATGCTTTGGGCCTCTCCAGTCGTACAGACCAAAGAATATCTGTAACGCATCCTGATCCCACCAGTTACCTTCTCCAAAATGATAGTCATCATCAATAACATCTGCAGCAAAATATAGATAGTCATCATCGATTGCGAGATACACTGTTCCGCTTAAATCCTGATCATCATCAACATTAGACCAGACACCCCCAGTAGTAGGATTAATAACAAATGGCATAATACCACTATCTGACCACTCAGATATGTTTCCATCTGCGGCAAAGTTTGAAGGGACGTTAAGTGAGATTGTTGGTATACCTTTTGCCTCGTTTGTAATAGGTGCATCTGTTGCCCCTGGAGCACCAATGTTGCCAGCAGCATCAACACAAACAACAGCATAGTAGTAGCTCACGTTTATATTTTGAAGTGGAGCATATAGATAATGGGTGGCTGTCTGTGCGCCTTCAATCACATTTGACGCAATAAGCTCAACCCCATCAGCTCCAACATCGGTGATTGCACTTGTGCTAGCATACGCATGATAAAGCTCACCCTCTTCCCCATCAATATCTGTCCAGGTAACCAAGTTAAAATTGGCCCCAGGAATTGCTCCAACATTTCCAGGTGCAACCGGAGCTACAACATCTATGTCTGGATTTCCTGTCCAAAAATTGTCAAAGTGGAATATTCTTTCAGGCACACCATTGCCCTCAGCAAGTACCTGAAAAACAGTAACCGCACTTGTGTCAAAGTTTGTGGTGTTATCCATTTCTGTAAAGTCTTTTAGAGCAAACATATAATGATTCCACCCACCAGCTGCCACAGGAGTAAATGTTTCCCCGACCTTACCATCATCACCAGATTCCAACTGCAAACGAATCGCAGGCGCATCTGCCTCTGAGTGCATCCAGAAAGAGATTGAATCACTTAGCCATTCACCACCACTCGCTAGATCAACAGCAGGAGCAATATTAAAACCAGCCCCTGACCATGCGTCTTGCTGAATAAAAGTAAGAGCGTTTGTCCCAGCTATATATCCACCACCATCAGTGACAAACATCTGAGCGCCACCCCATTGAAATGGATTTCCCCATCCAGGTGGTGTACCCATACCATTAAATATAACTAGATCGACACCTTTGTATCCGGTCAGAGTAAAATTATCTAAGACAACGGTTCCACCAACTGCATCACCTTCACCGCCGCCACCTATAGAAAACTCCAGGTGGAAACCTCCAATAGCATAGGTGTCTAGCTCACCATTATCAGTATCTCCTGCCCAACCTGTAAGATTAAAACCTGCACCATCCCATGAATCATTTCTGACCAATGGTAGCGTAACAGTATTCCAGCCCGCTTCAGCATCTAAAATATAATGAAAAGAATAATAATACTCTCCTAAACCAGCATAGTCATCAGATACCCCAGCATAATCACTGAGATTTAGTCTGAGGTGTATCCTATTTGCCTCAGAAGCGGCAATGGAGTTATAGTATGAAAATGATATACTATCATATGCAGACCAATCCCAAACTTCACCATGTTCACGTTGCATAGAAAAGATCGCTGTTCCGTTCTTATTAAATGTTGACGCCCTCCCTTCTTGAATTGAAAAATCCAAATTCTGATGAACCTGTACTAGCGATGCTGCAGGGCTAACATGAACGTTAACGCTTGTAAGCGTAACTGGAGCATCTAGCGTGGACACATATAAAAGAAAAGAACTAAAAGTATTTTCTCCCTGTGCTGGAATATCCACACTGTATTGTGTTGGATCTGTTCCAGAGACTGTCACAGCAGCTGTGTTGTAGCTAGGATCAACATCTGGGTATGGATTGTATTCAAAACGAAAATAAACTTCGGCATCTGTTCCGGCTGTCGAACCCATAAAAGAAATCGATCCCCCATTTGGAAAAGAGAATGGATACACAGACACATCCTCATTGGCAAATCCTGCCCAACCTTCAGCTCCAGTTGGGTTAGTATAGGTCATTGTTGTCGTATCAACTACAGCACCGCCAAATGGACCAGAAAAAACGATATCTGGCATTGGTGGAACATTTTTATGAACATGGACATGTGTCAATGTAACTGGAGCATCTAGCGTGGACACATATAAAAGAAAAGAACTAAAAGTATTTTCTCCCTGTGCTGGAATATCCACACTGTATTGTGTTGGATCTGTTCCAGAGACTGTCACAGCAGCTGTGTTGTAGCTAGGATCAACATCTGGGTATGGATTGTATTCAAAACGAAAATAAACTTCGGCATCTGTTCCGGCTGTCGAACCCATAAAAGAAATCGATCCCCCATTTGGAAAAGAGAATGGATACACAGACACATCCTCATTGGCAAATCCTGCCCAACCTTCAGCTCCAGTTGGGTTAGTATAGGTCATTGTTGTCGTATCAACTACAGCGCCACCAAACTCACCAGAAAAAACTACTCCTTCATGAACCATTACATTTTTAAGCGTAACAGGGGCATCCAGTGTATTTACATACAACAAGAATGAACTAAAAGTATTTTCTCCCTGTGCTGGAATATCCACACTGTATTGTGTTGGATCTGTTCCAGAGACTGTCACAGCAGCTGTGTTGTAGCTAGGATCAACATCTGGGTATGGATTGTATTCAAAACGAAAGTGAATATTTACATCCGCTCCAGCTGTTGAACCAGTGAAAGAGATTGTTCCTCCACCAGGAAAACTAAATGGATACAATGTAGTATCCTCATTAGCGAAACCAGCCCAACTTTCAGAACCTGTAGGATTAGTATAGGTCATTGTTGCGGTATCAACTTCAGCGCCACCAAATGGACCAGAAAAAACAATAGAAGATCCTTCCATAACGCCTGGACCATCAGGTCCACCTCCAGTCGTATCGGGAGGAAGAGGAGCACGAGAATAATGGTAAATTTTTGCATAACCTCCCCAAGACTCAATATTGTGACCACTATATTCAAGCTTCATCGCGCCTGCCCCCTCAGAAATAGGATCTGTCACATAGCTAACATTCACAAAGCTTAGTGTGCTATCAGCGTTTTCAGAAATTTCATGACCCCAGTATGTGGAATCAGTTGGTTCAGAATCGTAATTATTTATCATCTGAGCAGATGATATTATTGGTATAAAAAATAAAGTGAAAATGGTTAACATTTTTTTCATTTTACTCTCCTTATTTTGATATTTTCTTTAATGTATGGTATGATAGTGATTGTCTATATCTATACCAGCGATGTAAAACTAAGCCATATTGCAACAGAAATGCAATATTTTTTCATATTTATGAAAAAAATTTGCAAAATAGATTATTATTTAATACTTTAAGGATAATTAATTCATCAGTATTAATTATAACTTAAAAAAATGAGAGCAACACTAAAACAGGTTGCAGAAGAAACAGGCCTATCTATTGCAACTGTTTCGAGGGCACTGCGAAGAAAAAAAAGAAATTATTCTCTAAATGAAGAAAAAATATATGCCTCAGCTAGGAAGCTGGGATATCCTTTTATTGGAGACCTGACAAAACCAGAGACACCTTCCATTGCTCTTTTGACTGAAGTCCGAGAGGGCGAATTTTACTCTTCTTTGTTCTATGGATTCTATGAGGCAAGTAGAAAAGCAAACTCCGATATCGTCTTTGAAAACCTTGGTAATCATATGGATGACCCGGTCAGCCATATAATAAATTTGAGTAAAAAATATAGTGGGATATGCCTCTTCCTACCCAGTTTAGATAAAATCAATTACCAAAAAATAAAAGAGGCTGTCGGGAAATATCCAATAGTTTCTCTTATTCCAGAAAAAAACATTAAAATTGATACAGTGTCTTTTGACTCATACAGCGGTGGCTATATGGTAGCAAAACACTTTCAGGAACAGGGGTATACTGACTTTGGTATTATTACTGGACCCAGGAAGGTTATGGATGCTTCCTTTAGAAAAAATGGGTTTATAGACCACATAAATGAAACTGCTGGGCTAAGGCTTTTTTGGGCTTTTGAAGGAGATTTTTCCAGCCACTCTGGAAACCTTGCCTTTCAAGACTTTAAGGATAAAGGCTTAAAAAATATTGCTATATTTGGTTGTAATGATCACAGTTGTATTGGTTTTATAAAAGCCGCTTCAGAAAACAATTTTAAAATAAAAACAGATTTTATAATTGCCGGATTTGACAACCTGTCTTTTTGCGAGCTAATGACCCCAGAGCTCACATCTGTTTCAACAGACTTTGGAGCATTAGGAGAGCGAGCAATTCGCACTATTGAAAACATGATAAATGACGACAGTAATATTGTTGGACAGTTTACGATGATCCCCGTAAAAATAATAATTAGACAAAGCACTCAAGTCTAAGTCACAAATAAACACGAAAATGAAAAACAATATTTTTAATTATCTGTGCATAATTTATTTTTTCTTTTTTTCGTGCTCAAAAACGAATAAGAATATTGAAGGGTGGGAGCTGGTCTGGAGCGATGAGTTCGATAAAAACAAAATTGATCTTGAAAAGTGGACATTTGACATTGGCACCGGAGCGCCCGTATTTGAAGACTTTCCCCTTAGCTCATCAATCTTTACCCCGCAAAATTTCTCTAAAGATAATTTTAGTGTAAGGTGGACCGGAACGCTAACCACAGATCATGCCTGCAAATACACCTTATATATAATAGCAGATGATGGCGTAAAGGTATACCTAGATAATAAATGTGTAATTGATGGGTGGAAACCTCAGCCTCCGACTGAGTATTCTTTTACAAATCAGCTGCTTGGGAAAGCATATAAACTAAAAATTGAGTATTTTGAGTCTGGCGGCGGTGAGGCAGCAATACTAGGCTGGGAATGTGCCCACCGAGCAAAATCAACTATAGGAAAAAAGTATCTAACCACAGAAAGTGGAGATCTGGGACTAATGGGGGAATACTTCTCTTCAAAAAACTTTAAAAATAATGATATCCCCGGTTTTACCCGCATCGATACATCAATTAACTGGGTAACCGGAGGTGATGGCTGGGGAAATAGAGAACTACAGTACTATACCAATAGACAAGAAAATGTTAGGACCGAAAAGGGCAAACTTATAATTGAAGCAAAAAAAGAATATTTTCAAGGGTCTAACTATACATCCTCAAGAATAAAAACAAAACAAAGCTGGAAATATGGAAGGTTTGAAATGCGAGCAAAACTACCACGGGGCGTAGGAACTTGGGCCGCTTTCTGGGGCCTTCCGACAGACTGGGAATATGGTGTCTGGCCAAGAAGTGGAGAAATAGATATTCTTGAACATGTAGGCCATAGTGAGGGGCACATTGTTTGCTCTGTACACAATATTGCACACTCTGGAGATCTTTCAAGATCTGACCAACAACGATCAACAATCGTAAAGAATGCTTGTACAGATTTTAATAAATATGTTTTAGAGTGGGACGAGCATGAAATTAAAACATTTGTAAACAATAAAAGGGTTTTTACCTATGTAAAAAACAACCAGCCC
Source organism: uncultured bacterium (assembly GCA_964646455.1). Lineage (GTDB taxonomy): Bacteria > Fidelibacterota > Marinisomatia > Marinisomatales > UBA1611 > TMED80. Next base: position 25,139 of record CAZYDX010000004.1, read on the forward strand.
TGGGAAAGGTGGCCGTTTGACAAAAGATTTCACCTAATAACGAATATTGCAGTTGGAGGATACTGGGGTGGGGAAAAAGGAATAAATGATAACGATTTCCCAGCTAAAATGGAAATAGACTATGTTAGGGTCTATAAAAAGGCCGAAAGTTGAAATTATATTATTCTACAATGATAGCATGTTTTTTTACCTTGGTCATATTAGGCTGTGGTAATAAAAATGTTAAACATCGAGATGGGTTAATTGTTTACCAAGAAGCACAAATCTCATGGGCTAGAAATTTTAACCCACTTAGTCCAGCTGGATCAACAAGGTGGCCTACTAAGTGCGGTATCTATGAGCCCTTATTTATTTATAACTCTATGAAAGCAGAATGGGTCCCTTGGCTTGCTATTGCTTTTCATTGGAAACAGAATAATAGAATTCTAGAAATGAAAATTCGTAATAATGTATTTTGGTCAGATGGTGCTCCGTTTACTGCTCATGATGTTGTTTTTACATCACAAATTAAAAAACAGTTCAGGGCCCTAGACACAAGAAACTCTTGGGAATATCTCGATGAGGTTATCGCAACAACTGACAGCACTATACAATATAAATTTAACAGAGTTAATGTCCCCGGTTTTGACGCCCTAGCCACTCAGGCAATTGTTCCTAAACACATTTGGGGGGAAATAGATGACCCAGTTAAATATTTAAACCCCGACCCTGTTGGCACTGGGCCTTTTACAGAAATTTTAAGATTTGATAATCAACTGTGGGAATTGGGTAAAAACAAAAACTATTGGCAGAAAGGCAAGCCCCATATTAACAAACTCGTATTTCCAACTTTTCCAAGTAATGAGCAGGTTACTCTCGCGCTAAATAGTGGAATGCTTGACTGGGCTGGCGCTTTTATTCCAGCGGTTGAACGTGTTTTTGTCGAAAAAAATCCGGAACATCATAAGTATTGGTTTCCGCTTACTGGTCACACAACTTTTCTCTATACGAACACAAAAAATTCTTTGCTAGAGGATGTAAAAATAAGAAAAGCATTAAGCTATGCAATAGACAGAGAATTGGTTGTGAAGGTTGGGATGTATAATTATACAGAACCAGCAAATGTGACCGGCATCTCAGGCCCAATGTCTGTCTGGCACTCTCCTGATATTGATAAGCTAGAGGACTGGACGAAATACTCCCCAGAAATTGCAGAAGAAATACTAAATGCATCTGGTTTTCTCGCCGGGAAAGATGGTTATAGAAAACATTCAAATGGTAAGCCTCTTGAGCTAGAAATAATTATAGTCTCAGGCTGGAGTGATTGGATCAGATCTGCTCAGGTTGTAAGTCAAAACCTTAAAAAGGTTGGGATTAAAACTAAAGTAAAAACGTATGACTTTGGCGCATGGATAAGTAGAATGCAAAAAGGAGAATTTCAGCTAGCAATTGGGTGGGCCGAAAAAGGAAGCACACCATATAATTTATATAAGGGAATGATGTCACCTGATTATATTAAACCGGTCGGTGAAATTGCAGACGTTAACTGGCATAGGTTTAGCTCTGCTGATGCTGACTCGCTACTTAAACAGTATGAAAAAACATCAAACGAAAAAGAAATAAAAGATATCATTTATAAGCTTCAACAAATATTTGTAGAAAATGCTCCCTCTCTTCCGCTATTTGCTGAACCATCTTGGGCTGAGTGTAACACAACTTACTTCACAAATTTTCCTAGTGCAGAAAACCCTTATGGAACATTGTCTCCTAATTACGAACCTGAAAATCTTTTTCTGATGTTGAATGTGAGGCCAAGATGAACAGGTCTGTTTTATTTCTTTTTAGGAGGCTTGGTTTTTATATAATAGCTGCTTGGGCAGCTCTAACTCTAAATTTTTTTATACCTCGCTTAATGCCTGGAGACCCTGCCACAATTATTTTTGCTAGGTTTCGTGGAAAAATTAAACCAGAGGCATTAAGCGCACTTCGTGAAACATTTGGTTTAAACGATGGCCCACTTCTTGAACAATATTTTACCTATTTAAAAAGTATTTTAAGTGGTGACTTAGGAATTTCTATAGCATATTTTCCCCAGAAAGTTTCATCAGTAATCTCTGGTGCTTTATTTTGGACAATTTTTTTAGCTGGAATATCACTGTTGATTTCTTTTTCTATCGGTACTCTTTTAGGAACAATCATCGGTTGGAATAGAAACTCAAAGCTAGACTCTATTCTTCCGCCTGTACTTGCTTTTTTAGGAGCATTCCCCTATTTCTGGCTAGCAATGCTTATGCTATATGTGTTTGGTTTTCAATATAATTTGTTCCCCCTTGGGCATGCATATGGCCCTGAGGTTTCCCCTGGTTTGAATATTAGCTATATAATAAGCGTAATACATCATGCGTTTTTACCTGCTCTTACAATGGTTTTTGTGAGCCTTGGAGGTTGGATGCTTTCTATGAGAAACACTCTGATTTCTACCCTTGGTTCAGACTATATCACTTTCGCTCATGCTAAAGGACTACCTAAAAAAACGATTATGCTAAAGTACGCTGCTAGAAATGCTATTCTCCCAAACCTGACTGGCTTTGGGATGGCTCTTGGATTTGTTCTTAGCGGCGCACTATTAACTGAAATTATTTTTTCTTACCCCGGGCAGGGCTATCTTTTGTTACAATCGGTTAAGTCTCAAGATTTTCCCCTCATGCAAGGGCTCTTTATGACGATCACACTTGCGGTCCTACTAGCAAACTGGTTGGTTGATGTTGCTATATTATTTTTTGACCCTAGGACGAGAAAATAAAATGATCACCAATACTAAAAACAGCATCCTTAAACGGTGGCTTAGAGGAATTCTCCGAAACAAAAAAGCACTTGTTGGTCTCTACTTAATTTTTGGGTTTTTAGCATTATCAATATTTGGGCCTTTTTTAATTCAGGACCCTATTGAGTTTATTGGAACCCCACTGTCTGCCCCTTCTTTTGAACATTTATTGGGGACAAATGGGCAGGGTCAGGATGTTTTATCTCAAACAATATCAGGAGCAAGGCAGACTCTTTTTGTTGGGTTTTCAACCGGTTTTTTGGTGGTATTAATCGGGGCATTAATAGGGGGAGCATCTGGTTATTATGGGGGAAAAATTGATGACATTCTATCTCTTTTAATTAATATTTTTCTTGTTATGCCTGGTCTTCCTCTAATGGTTATCCTTGCTAGTTGGTTGCCGCCTGGGCCAGGAACACTGATCGGGGTTTTGGTCTTAACCGGGTGGGCCTGGAACGCACGAGTGATAAGATCCCAAATGATGACCTATCGCAATAGAGACTTTGTCTCAGCTGCAATAGTAAGTGGAGAAACCAACCTTCGAATCATAGTAATAGAAATTATGCCTAGGATGCTATCTCTGTTAGCCTCTTCTTTTATTGGTGCCTCAATCTACGCCATTGGAGCACAAGTGGGTTTAGAGTTTTTAGGGCTGGGAGATGTTAGTAGCGTCACCTGGGGAACAAATCTATATTGGGCAAGCAATGACATGGCGCTTCTCACTGGTTCATGGTGGACCTTTGTACCAACGGGACTCAGTATTGCGCTGGTTAGCTTTGCACTAACTTTAATTAATTTTGGGATTGATGAGGCAACCAACCCTAGGCTTATTTCTGAAAGAAGATGGAAAAAACAGGTACCAACCCACTTAATTGAAATAGGTGTTACACCGGTGGTGAAATCAGGTGAATAGCAGCGCTCTCAATATTAACAACCTGCGGGTAGAATATGTCCTAAAAGATGGAAGAAAGTCTGCTGTTAAGAATGTTTCGCTAAGTATAAATACGGGAGAAATTTTTGGGCTCGTTGGAGAATCTGGCAGTGGAAAAAGTACGGTAGTTCAGGCAATTATGCGCACCCTACCGCCTCCTGCTATTATTACCAAAGGTGAAGTAATAATAAACAACATTGATATTCTCTCATTGTCCAGTTCGGAGGTTTCTAAGTACCGCTGGAAACAAATCTCAATCGTAATGCAAAGTGCATTAAATGCCCTAAACCCCGTTATGTCTGTAAGAGACCAAATTAAAGATGTGCTGGAAGTACATCAAAACATAAAAGACTTAGAAGCTGATAGTAAAGTTGAAGAGCTCCTGACTCTGGTCGGTGTATCAATTGAAAATGCAGACAGTTATCCCCATCAACTTTCAGGGGGAATGCGACAAAGAGTAGTAATCGCAATCGCAATGGCATTAACACCTCCTCTTATTATTATGGATGAGCCAACCACTGCCTTGGACGTTATTGTAGAAAGAGAAATTTTAGAAAAGATCATTGAGCTTAGAAAAAAGTTGGGATTTACAATTTTATTTATTACTCATGATCTAAACCTTCTTTTAGAGTTCGCAGATAAAATAGCTATTATGAAAAACGGTGAATTGATTGAGTTGGATGAAACAAAAGAAATAAAAAAAGGAGGAAATCATAAATACACCGCCAAGTTAATTGATGCGTTGCCATCTTCCTCAGGGCCCAGACAAAAACACCTTCTTCCAAAGCCTGAAGTTCTAGAACTAGGTACTGACCCAATATTAGAGATTCAAAACTTGTGTAAAAGTTTCCAAAAACCAGGCATTTTTAATCGATTAAAATCAAATGTTGTTAAAGACGTTAGTTTTAAAATATTTCCGGGTGAAATCGTTGCTCTTGTTGGTGAATCTGGAAGTGGGAAAAGCACCATCGCGAGACTAATTACGAGGCTAATTAGACCCACTTCGGGAAGTATAATATTAAATGGTAGAAATACACAAGTCTCTGAAGCAAGAAAGGTCCCTCTTGAATATAGGAAAGCAGTCCAAATGGTTTTTCAAGACCCGTTTGCATCTTTGAACTCTGTTCATACTGTATACCATCATCTGTCTCGACCACTAATTCGGCAAGGTGTAAATGAAAAAAATAATATCTCAGATATAATTATTGAAAAACTTGAGGATGTTGGACTAGTCCCTGGAAATATCTTTGCGAAAAAATTTCCACACGAAATGTCGGGAGGAGAACGCCAGAGAGTCGCAATAGCAAGAGCACTATGCCTAGAGCCAGATATAATTATTGCCGATGAACCAACATCGATGCTAGATGTATCTATAAGGATGGACATTTTGGAAATATTTTCCAAGTTGCGTATTGAAAAAAACCTTACATTTGTTTTTATCACTCATGACTTTGCTTCTGCGCGTTATTTGGCGGATAGAATATTGGTTCTTTATGAGGGAAAAATTATTGAAGAAAACACAGCCGAAGATTTAATTAAATCTCCCAAAAATGATTATACTAAAAAACTTGTTGGTGCCGCTTCACCCGGTTGGATAAAAACCAAAAAACGAAAGAAAGTCAAAAACAATGAACACTAAGATCAACACTCTGAAACCCTTTAAATGGGGAGTCGCAACGTCAAGCTATCAGATTGAAGGCGCACACAATGTAGGTGGACGAGGACCGTCTGTGTGGGATGTGTTTAGTCATACAAAAGGTAAAATTAAAAACGAAGGGCACGGAGATATTGCCTGTGACCATTACCACCAATATCAGGATGACATAAAACTAATGAAAAACCTGGGTATTAATTCTTACAGATTTTCAATAGCATGGCCAAGAATTTTCCCAGTGGGGACTGAAAAAACTGTCAACCAAAAAGGAATAGACTTTTATGATCGGCTGGTTGACACACTGCTAGAGAATAATATTAAACCTTTTCTGACACTTAATCATTGGGATATGCCTCAAGGGTTAGAAGATTTTGGGGGTTGGACCAACAGGCAAGTGGTAGAAGAATTTGTGAAATACGGTCACTATACAAGCAAGTTCCTAGGTGATCGAGTAATTGATTGGATAACGCATAATGAACCGTGGTGTATCAGCTTTCTTGGATATATAGAAGGTAGAAAGCCACCAGGGCTAAAAAACGAATGGGGGAAAAGCCTAGCCACAGCACATCACCTATTACTATCACATGGAAAAGTTATTCCTGAAATAAAATCTAATGTGGAAAGCGCGAAGGTAGGTATAACACTTAATTTGAACACGGCAATCCCCGCTTCGGAAAGCGAATATGATAAAAAGGCATGCGATTTTTATGATGCCCAGTTCAACAGGCTATATCTAGACCCTCTTTATAATCAAAAATACCCGGAAATTCTTTTTAATGAATTAAAAGAAAAAGATTTGATCAAGGATGAAGATCTCAGATATATTAAAGAAGGGGACCTTCAAATTATTTCAACACCAACGGATTTCTTAGGGGTTAACTATTACAGCAGGGCAGTTATTAGAAGTGGGGAAATTGATGAATCGATGAATAGTGCCAAAAATGTGGAGATGGGACCAAAAACAGATTTTGGGTGGGAGGTCTATCCGCTGGGCATTTATGATCTAATAATGAGATTACACAAAGATTATAATGTAAATGATATTGTTATAACTGAGAACGGATGCTCTTATGGAGATAGCCCAGATAAAAATAATAAAATCAACGATATAAACAGAATTAATTATCACAGGTCACACATTAACCAAATATTAAAAGCCATAGAAAGCGGTGCGCCCTGCACCGGGTATTTTGCTTGGTCTCTAATGGATAATTTTGAATGGGCCGAAGGATATAGTCAGCGGTTTGGTCTAATCTGGGTAGACTTTAAAACACTAGAGCGGATTCCAAAAGAAAGTTATTACTGGTATAAAAACTTTCTTTCATCAATGAAATAGAAAACCAGTTTATTATGAACAATAATCTGAAAATTTATATTAGTTCCAAAAACTCTGGGGAAAGAATTCATCCTGCCAATATTGGAAAGTTAACTGTCCCTGAAAAATATGTTAATTCAAAAATTATAATTAATAAAAAACTCGAACGACAAACACTATTAGGGTTTGGTGGTTCTTTTACAGAGGCCTCTTCTAGTATATATGCAGTTCTAGATAAAAACAAAAAAGAAGAAATCATAGATGCTTATTTCGGTGAATCTGGAAACAAATACAGAATGGCAAGAACACACATAAACAGTTGTGATTTTTCACTAGGAAACTATGCTCATGTTGAAGCCCCCGGGGATACAGATCTTAAAACATTCTCCATTGCCAGAAACAAGGAATCGCTAATACCGCTGATTAAAGATGCTTTAAATATAACAAACAATGAAATACGAATTATGGCATCACCCTGGAGCCCACCTGCTTGGATGAAAACAAATAACCAAATGAATTTTGGGGGAAAAATAAAGGAAGAATACAAAAAACCCTGGGCAGCTTATTACTGCAAGTTTATTGAATATTACGAAGCGGAAAAAATACCGATTTGGGGAATATCAGTCCAAAACGAACCAGCGGCAAAACAGACATGGGACTCTTGTCTTTATACCGCCGAAGAAGAAAGAGATTTTATCAAAAATTATCTGGGCCCTGCTTTGAAAAACCATGGCCTACTAGATAAAAAACTAATCATTTGGGATCATAATCGAGATATTATGGTGGAACGGGCGAGAACTATTTTGAGCGATCCTGATGCTGCTAAATACGTTTGGGGAACGGGCTTCCACTGGTATTGTGGAGATCACTTTGATAATGTTCAAAGGGTACATGATGAATTTCCTAACAAAGAATTGATTTTTACCGAAGCGTGTCAAGAGGGTGGCCCACATATTGGATCATGGGCCCTAGGAGAGCGATATGCTACCTCCATTATAAACGATCTCAATAGATGGACCGTTGGATGGATCGATTGGAATTTAATTTTAAATGAATTTGGGGGGCCTAATCACGTAAAGAATTATTGTAGTGCACCTATTATTGTAGATACCAAGTCTCAAGAAATTTTATACCAAAGTTCTTACTATTATATTGGACATTTCTCTCGATTTATTAATCCGCGTGATAAGATAATAGACTCTAGCAGCAACAATGAAAGGCTTCATTCTCTGTCATCTATTAATTCCTCCAGAGACTCTATCCAGACCGTGGTTTTGAACAAAGAAACTGAATCAATCAGCTTTCAATATGTTAGGGATAATTGTTTTTCTGATATTACGATCCCAGAAAGATCAATTATAACCATAATAGATAAATTATAATAAAAATATGCATTGCTCTAAATAATGAAATTACCACTATATAAAATTGAGAATGTTGATCAGATTGATCCATTTTTAATGAGCATGGCCAGTAGTGATAATCACTGGATGTTTATTTCAAGCAATGGAGCCCTCACAGCGGGTAGAGAAAAAGCAGACCACGCACTGTTCCCCTATATTACTGATAATTTGATTCATACGAGCCTTCATACAACAGGTCCTTATACAAAAATAAAGATAAACAAAAAAAAAGATCAGAACACCTATACCTGGAAACCACTATCTTTTCTTCCTCAAAAACACAATGTGCAAAGAAATTTATATAAGGATGCTATTGGGGATAATATTGTTTTTGAAGAAGTAAATCAAGAACTTGGTTTAATATTCAGATACCAGTGGCTTGCTAGTAAAAAATTTGGCTTTATTAGAAAGGCCGAAATTATAAACACTTCGAATAGCAAAGTTGAAATAGACATAATTGATGGACTTCAAAATATTTTACCTTCCGGTTTAGATGTGCAAACCCAACAAACCTTGAGCAACCTATCTAACGCATATAAACACTCAGAAATAATTAAAAAATCGAATATGGCCATTTTCTCACTCGGGTCATTGATCATGGACAGGCCTGACCCGGGTGAGGCGCTTACAGCAAACGTTGTCTGGTGTAAGGGTGATATTGATTTTACGTGTAGTCTATCACTACCATATAATCAAAATTCTTCTGATAAAGACACCTTTGAAATAGTGCACCACTTGACAGGAACACAGGGATCTTATTTTATTAATTCAAAAAAATGGCTGGGTGCGATGGAGACGATGTCTTGGGATATTATACTAGATGTAAATCTCGACCACAGGGCTATTGTTAGTTTAAATAATTTTATTTCAAACATAAAAAACGAAGTGGAAGAAAGTATAGAGCAAACCCACCTATCTCTTTTTAAGTATGTTGGAAGCGCTGATGGGCTTCAGGCGACAACGCACCAAAACAATAATATGCACCACACTGCGAATGTTCTTTTTAATATAATGCGTGGGGGTGTTTTTGTAGATGGCTATAAAATTAATAAAGATGATTTTATTGACTTTTTAAAAACCAGAAACAAATATGTTTTTGAGAAACTAAAAAATAAACTCATTGGATTATCAGAAAGTTGTGCATTAAAGGATTTAATCAAGTTTGGTGAAACATTAAACAATGTTTCTTTTTTGAGATTGTGCTATGAATACCTGCCTCTAACTTTTGGAAGAAGACACGGTGATCCAAGTAGGCCCTGGAACCAATTCAACATTAAGGTAGGCGATGGTGAATCTGGGGTTCGTTATCACCACGAAGGTAACTGGAGAGATATATTTCAAAATTGGGAGGGCCTTTCTATAAGCTACCCAAGCGCTCTAGAGTCTATGATTTGTAAATTTTTAAATGCCTGCACAAGAGATGGTTATAATCCATATAGAATTAATAGAGAGGGGATTGACTGGGAGGTGATTGACCCCGATGATACCTGGAGTCACATTGGATATTGGAACGATCATCAAATAATATATTTATTGAAGCTACTAGAGGCTCAAAAAAAACATAATTCGGATTTTCTAATTGACAACTTAAACAAAAAAATGTTTAGCTCAGCAAACATCCCCTACAAAATAAAAGATGCTGATAAAATAATTAAAAACCCTAAGCAGACCATTGACTTTGATCACCAGCTACATAATAAAATTTTAAAACAAATCAATGACTTTGGTACCGATGCTAGATTGGTGATTAAAAAAAATAATGTTATACACGTATCTCTAACTGAAAAGTTGTTGGTTCTTTCTCTGGCAAAAGTATCAAACTTTATTCCTGATGGCGGCATTTGGATGAACACCCAGAGACCTGAGTGGAACGATGCACATAATGCACTGGTCGGGTATGGCGTATCAATGGTTACTCTTTATTATATGAACAGGTATTTAATTTTTCTGAATGATCTACTTATGTCAACTGACTTAAAAAGGATAAATGTATCTAAAGAGGTTTATGAATGGTTTGATACTATAGATTCAGTATATCAGAAAAATAAAATTTGTTTAGATGGTCAAAGGTTCGACCCAAAAAACAGAAAGCGTTTTGTAAAAGATCTTCAGCGTGGTTTTTCTGAATATAGAAAAAACATTTATGATAAAAACTCTGTTGGTGATACAAATCTGAGTATTAATAAAATTAAAAATTTTAATAATGTCGTTTTAAAATATTTTGAATTAACAATAATCAACAATAAAAACAACAATCTTTACAGTGCATACAACACAATAAATTCCCCGCTCGATCAAAAACTAAAAATAAAAAGGCTTTATCCAATGCTTGAGGGTCAGGTGGCAGCATTAAGCTCCGGTAAAATAAAACCAAAGGAGGCTCTAGAGGTTTTAGATAACCTGTTTGATGGTGAAATATATCAACAAGAACAAAACACCTTTATGCTATACCCAATTAGATCATTAAAATCATTTATGGATAAAAATATTATACCGCCAAAGATAGTTAGTGAAAGTGTGTTGTTGAATAATTTAATTTCTAAAAACAATACAGATATCATCTATAGAGATGATCAAAACACATACCGGTTTAATTCAACATTGATAAATGTCGGCGAACTAGAAACTGCTATGTTGATATTAAGTGAAAACAGCACCTGGTCTGAGCTTGTTCACAATGAAAAAAAACTGCTCCTTGAACAATATATGAAAACATTTGATCATCAAAATTATGCCGGGAGATCTGGGACAATGTATGCCTATGAAGGCATCGGATCAATTTACTGGCATATGGTATCAAAATTATTGTTAGTTACCCAAGAAATATTTTACAGTGCCGTTTATTCCAAGCAAGAAAAACTGATTATCAAAAAATTGGGAGATATGTATTATAAAATAAGATCTGGGCTAAGCGCAGATAAAACACCACAACAGTACGGAGCGTTTCCATACGACCCCTATTCACACACGCCGTTTAAAAAAGGAGCGCAACAACCTGGAATGACAGGACAAGTGAAAGAAGAATTAATTACAAGAATGGGTGAATTGGGTTGTCATGTACAAGATGGGTGTCTTGTCTTTAATTTATCATTGTTGAAAAAATCAGAATTTTTAAATAGAAAAGAAAAGTTTACCTATGTTGATACCAATCAATCGTTGCAAACCATTATTATTGATAAAAACCAACTGGGGTTCACATATTGTCAGGTTCTGATTATTTATATTTTATGCAACGGGGGATGGAAACATTCAATCACCTTTAAAAAAAATAGTAGAAAAGAATACGGGGGGAACATTGTGGGTAAAAATATAAGCAGTGATTTATTTTCACGATCAGGTAAAATCAAATTGATTGAAGTGCATTGCCCTGAGTCAGAGTTTTTATTTTAGGGGGAGCAGAAAAATAACCATGAAAAACACTTTTTGTTTTTTTGTTTGGCTTTGTTCTTTGAGTGTCATTAACTCTGAACCATATAGAGGTGGAGAACTAAGAACTGATGATACCTTTCGTTATGGTCGTTTTGAAACCCGAATGAAAGCAGCTCCAGGAAGTGGGATTGTTAATTCTTTTTTTCTATATAGAGATTATTGGGATGAGGGTTTAGACGGCGCAGAGCACTGGAATGAAATAGATATCGAATTACTTGGTCAGTATAATAATCGTGTGGAAACAAATCTAATTATACAGAACCAGTGGGACCTCCCTGACCACTCTCCTGTATCATTTAACCCACAAAACGATTTTCACGATTATGCTATTGAGTGGACACCAGAATATATTGCTTTTTTTGTAGACGATATTCTTATTAGACATATTAATAATTTTTATGTTGATTCAATGTACCACCATCAAAAAATCATGATGAATATCTGGCAACCTACCGCAGTGAACTGGGTTGGCCCCTTTGATGAAAACATTTTACCTGTATATGCTTTTTACGATTGGGTAAAATATTATGCCTATGTTCCCGGTACTGGAAATGCCGGAACAAATAATAGTTTTATTCAACTATGGCAGGACGATTTTGATGATTATGATACCGCCAGATGGGACAAAGCCTCGCACTCTTTTAATGGCAACAATGCTGACTTTACATATGCGAATGTGGTTTTCGAGTCTGGCTATATGATACTATGCCTGACAACCCCAGGAGATACAGGATACAATGGTGATCCATTAGAAATATCAGGTGACCCCCTACCAGGTTCAATTACAATAGGAAGTCCGTATCCTAACCCCTTTAATGGGAGCGTATCTATACCAATTGATATAAACAGACGATCATTGATTGATTTTTCTATTTATGATGTAGAGGGCTCGCTAGTATTTTCCTCAAAGCAAAATTATTTATCTGAAACAAAAAATTATTTTCTGTGGAATGGAAAAAATAATAGCGGGCAACACATATCATCTGGGACATATATAATAAATATCAGCAGCATTTCATCTAATAAAACAAAGAAGGTTATTTATATAAAATAATGAAGAGCATTTTTTTTAATTCAATATTCTTATTGTGTCTTTTTTATATAAACTGTGAGAATAACACAGACGCAGAAGTTTTCGATAATACTGAACCAATCACAGACGTAGATTGGGCTCTTGTCTGGGAAGAAAACTTTGATGGGCAAACACTGAATCAGAATAAGTGGAACCTCCTAAGATGGAAACCTGGCTGGGTCAATAATGAACTCCAGGCCTATACAGATAGGGATACCAATCTATATTTTGAAGATGGTAATCTTGTTATTCGGGGACTTGTAGAGCCTGGCTATTATGATACTGACTATCAGAATAATGAATATACCGCTGACTATACCTCTGCTAGAATTAACACCGCAGGAAAATACAGCACAACCTACGGCCGATTTGATATACGCGCAAAACTACCAAAAGGCCGAGGTTCTTGGCCAGCAATTTGGATGTTAGGGGAAAATATATCTTCTGAGGGTTGGCCAAGGTGTGGAGAAATAGATATCATGGAACACGTTGGATTTGATGATGATATTATACATGGCTCTATTCATACTGAAACATACAACCACAACCTTAATACACAAAAATCAGGATCCACAACTATATCAACAGCGACAGATAGTTTCCACATTTATAGCCTAGAGTGGAGCCCGAATTATTTAAGGTTTTTAGTAGATAATAAGCCATATTTTTTTGTTTATAATGGTAGTGGTGGAAATATATCGGAGTGGCCATTTGACCAGCCACATTATTTAATTCTAAACCTAGCTATTGGGGGCGACTGGGGCGGTGCACAGGGCATAGACCCGACAAAGTTTCCAATGAAAATGTTGGTAGACTATGTCAAGGTGTATAAAAAATCAGAAACCAACAATGATGTGAGGGTTACATTCTCTGTTGATATGAAAAATGTAAATACAAGCGGGACCGGCGTCTGGCTTTCTGGAGGGGATCTAGGATCTGGATCACCGGGCGGACTTTTAATGACACCTGCTTCCGATTCTTATATTTGGAGCACAACTCTATATCTTCCAAAAAACTCTAGCTTTACATATAAGTTTAGAAATGGGCACTTTCCAAATACTTGGTCAGGTGGTTGGGAAAATATCCCGAGCAGTTGCGGAACGGGCCAGTATAATGATAGATTAGTAGTTATAGAGTCTGACGACCTGGTTCTAAGTTCAGTGTGTTTTAATATGTGTGAAGAATGCGAATAATATATTTTTTTATCTTCTCTTGCTTTTCATTTTCTCAGGGGTTTTTACATACTGATGGAAAAGAAATTGTAGAAGGAAATGGAGAACCAATACTGTTAAAAGGTTTCGGATTAGGTGGTTGGCTAGTTCCTGAAGGATATATGCTTATAAATAGAGGCTGGATTGAGGGTTTTGAGTCACCAACTGAAATTGAAAATCATGTGGTGGATCTTATTGGAAACGAAAAAGCAGAAGAGTTTTGGAACAACTACAGAGATAACTATGTGGCCAGAGAAGACATTGACCAACTGGCCGAATGGGACATTAATCACATTAGACTACCTTTTCATTACAAACAGTTTTATACTGAAGATGGTTCAACACCAATCGGATATGAAATTGTTGACTCCCTTCTTTCTTGGTGTGAGCCTTATAATATATATATCATTTTAGATATGCATTGCGCTCCAGGAGCACAGAATAGTGGTCCAATAAGTGACAGTGATGGAACGGCAAGGCTTTGGCTCGAAGAAGAAAACAAGCAACTAACAATTCAAATATGGAGAGAAATCGCAGATTATTACTCAGAACACCAACTTATCGGAGGATATGACCTTATTAATGAGCCGGTACTACCACAGGGAGTAACACTAGAAGAATTCAAACAACTTTTCATTGATATAACCTCCGCTGTGAGAGAAGTAGATCAAAACCATATCGTTTTCATAGAGGGAAATTGGTACGGAACTGATTTTTCAGGACTTACACCACCCTGGGATAATAATATGTCATATTCGTTTCATAAATATTGGGGAGAAACAGATATATCGACTATCCAGTCATACATTAATTTGAGAAACACATATAATGTTCCTTTATGGATGGGTGAATCAGGAGAAAATTCAAATACATGGTATTATGATGCCATTATCACTCTATTAGAAGATAATAACATTGGATGGAATTTTTGGACACACAAGAAATTTGATAAAATAACCGCACCGTTTAATGCGGTTGTTTCACCAGAACATAATAATTTACTAAATTATTTTGAGGGAACAACCTCCCCACCAACAGAAGAAGAAGCAGAGTTTGCACTATCAACACTCACAGAAAACTTAAAATTGGAAAATTGCCAAATTAATAAGGGTGTTATCGCCTCAATAACTGATCCTGAATACGGTTTCGTGTCAAAACCATATATGCCACACTCTATCCCGGGCACGATTCCAGCGGTTCATTATGATATAGGCACTTGGGGTGTTTCTTACACAGATAGTGATTGGATTAACAATGGAGATGGTGGTTATAATGAAGGATGGGCTTATAGAAACGATGGCGTTGATGTTGAAAAAAATACGAACCCAAATGGATATCCATATAATGTTGGCTGGACAGAGGTTGGAGAATGGCTTGGTTATACTGTAGAGAATGTAACCCCAGCAACATATAATATTAATATCTCTATTGCATCAAATGGTGACGGCGGTATGATTTTCATTCAAATAAATGGGGTAAATGTCAGTGTGGTTAACGTTCCAATCTCTACAGGCGGCTGGTATAGTTGGGCTGATCTAACAATACCAAATGTAGAAATCTTAGGTGGTGAACAATTTATACGGCTTCAGGTCGTTCAAGGCGGGTTTAACATAGAATCAATTACGTTTGAAACTGCCCTAAACACATCAGATGAAAACCTTGTTTTAGGCGGGTTTAATATTAGGAAAGCCTACCCAAACCCATTTAATAATAATATAAAAATACCCTTTATTGTTGGAAAAAAGAGTGTGGTAACTGCAGAAATTTTTAATATAAATGGTCAATCTATTTTTCAGCTTTTTAATGGTAAAGCCGACACAGGAAATAATATTCTACATTGGAAAGGCATAAATCAATATGGAAAAGAAGTTACTTCTGGAACGTATTTTTTAGTAATCAAAAATGATAATATTACTCGAAAACAAAAAATATTATTATTAAAATAAATTGCAATGAATCAAGAAACCCTAGTAAGTGGAATAAATAAATTTTGGAATGATAAAATTATTCCTGCTCTTATCGAGTATATAAAAATCCCAAATAAATCTCCTTCTTTTGATCCTGATTGGGAAAAACATGGACACATGGACAAGGTGCTAGAGCTTGCAGTTAATTGGGCAAATGAGAATAAACCAAATGGGTCAACCTTAACAGTTGAACGAACTAAAGGAAGAACGCCTATTATATTACTAGATGTGCCAGGTACCATTGATGGTAATGTTTTAATGTACGGACACCTAGATAAACAACCAGAGATGGAGGGCTGGGCCAAAGATCTTGGGCCTTGGGAACCTGTAATGAAAGAAGATAAGCTCTATGGTCGTGGCGGTGCGGATGACGGGTACGCACTTTTTGCTTCCATAGCAAGTATAAATGCTTTACAAGAACAAAAAATTGAACACCCAAGAGTTTTAGTCCTAATAGAGTTTTCAGAAGAAAGTGGTTCTCCAGACCTACCGCATTATATGGATCTCTGCGCTGATATCATTGGTGCTCCAAACTTAGTGATCTGCCTAGATTCTGGGGCTGGAGACTACAAAAGATTTTGGAGCACAACATCTCTACGGGGTTTAATAGGATTAAAAATGAAAGTAGAAGTTTTAAAGGAGGGCGTTCACTCAGGCGGAGCAAGTGGTCATGTTCCCTCCTCTTTCAGAATAGCAAGGTCATTGCTTTCAAGGTTGGAAGATGAAAACACTGGTAGAGTGTTACTTGATGAACTAAATACCAAAATACCAGATTATAGAATTAAAGAAACAAAAAAACTTGTTTCAATTTTAAAAGATGAAGTTGTTAAAGAATTCCCATGGAAAAATGCAATGCGGCCATCGACCGATGACAATGTTGAAGGTGTTCTAAGAAGAACCTGGAAACCAGCCCTGTCTATAGTTGGCTCAGATGGAATGCCTACTGCAGCTAATGCGGGGAATGTTTTAAGACCCTATACTACGCTTCAGATCTCTATGCGAATACCACCAATGGTCAACCCTAAAAAAGCAGTATCTGCAATGAAAAAAGTATTAAGTAAAGATATACCTTATAATGCAACAGTTGAGCTAGACTTTGAAGAAGCAGCTGAAGGATGGAATGCACCTGAGACTAAACCTTGGCTTTTAAAGGCAATTGACAAAGCGTCAAAAAAATACTTTGGCCAAATGCCTTGTTCAATTGGTGAAGGAGGAACTATTCCCTTTATGGCTATGCTTGGAGAACAATTCCCAAACGCACAGTTTGTTATCACAGGTGTTCTTGGACCAGGGTCAAACGCACATGGACCAAATGAGTTTTTACACATATCCTTTGCTAAAAAAATAACCTGTTGTATCAGTAGTATATTATCTGATTATAAATAATTGTGGAGTTGTAATGTTTAAATGTTTTTTATTATCATTCCTATTTATTAGTATAACATATATCCAAACTAAATGGAGTAAATGCAAAATTGACAAAACAGATATTTATGAATGTTTAGATGGTGAAATAAAGAAAACGGTTATCGTAAGCTAGACTATATCAATTCCATTTTCATTCTGATATTCAGATATACTTGGATCACCATAGAATTCACCATGTTTATCAGATGGAAGAAGTGCTGCAATTCTGCACATTAATTCTCTACTAGAATTTTCAAGTTTTTTGGTCTTTTCATTTTTATCGCCTTTAATATCAAAAGGTCCAAATGGTTTTCCGATATTAATATAAATCCTAGATCTTACTCCCCGAAAAATATTTTCCCAGGCCTTACTTGCACCCCTAACAGATACTGGTAAAATGGTCGCCTTAGACATTGCAGCGAGGTATATAGCCCCTGGTTTTGCCTTAGTTAATACCGGACCGGTTATTCCCCCCTCGGGAAATATTCCTAGTATTTTTCCTTTCTTGATAGATTTAAGTGACTCTTTTACAGTTGAGGGTCCAACCTTATTTCTGTCTATCATAATAGCACCATAAATCATTGGCGCAAATAAAAAGTACGGCTCTATGCCGAGTTCTTTTTGCATAATAAAGTCTATCGGCTTTCGAATCCCGTGGACTAATAAAAATGGATCAAAATAACCAAAATGATTAGATGCCAAAACAATGGGGCCTTCTTTTGGAATATTCCACCTGCCTCTAACTCTAATCTTTCCCACAAAAAGACCCAACAAAAAAATAATATAGGTCGATAAATACTGCACCCAGTATGGGCGCGGTCTAATAGACTTGGGCAGTCTGATGTTTTCCATCAATGGGAATGTTATTTAATTAATACTTTATTCAGTTTTAAAATGGAAGATCGTCATCTCCGCCTTCATCTGCCTTTGATGGTGTGTTCGCAGGGTTATTTGGATTAGAACTTTGAGTGTCTGTTCTTTTTCCTAGCATTGTGAAATTATCACATCTAATCTCAGTGGTTCGGCGCTTAATCTGATTCTGGTCTTCCCACTCGCGAGTGTGTAGACGACCTTCAACATAAACCATCTGACCTTTTTTCATATACTCACCAGCGGTCTCGGCCATTCTTCCATACATAACAATCCTGTGCCATTCTGTTCTGTCTTGCGTATCCCCACTTTGGTCTTTCCACGATTCATTTGTAGCAACACTTAGGTTTGTTACCGCAGTACCCTGTGGTGTAAATCTTGTCTCAGGATCTTGTCCCAAGTTTCCAATAAGAATAACTTTATTTAAACTGTTTTTTTGCATTGTTGACTCCTATTCTAATATATAAGAGATTAATTTTAATATTCAATTTTACTAATTATACCCTCCCAAGTATAAATAAATAAGGGGCCTTTACCGGGCCCCTTATTTATTATTAAGCTAAGTAGAAAGATTTAATTACTTCATCAGCAACAGTTTCTTCACAGAAACAAAATCTTTCGCGTGAATCTTATAGATGTACATGCCTGAAGCAACTGGCGAACCAGCGTCATTCGTAGCACTCCACTGTATCTTATATCTACCAGGCTGATGCTGTTTAGAAACAAGAGTGCGAACTCTTTGTCCAGCCAGGTTATAGATATCTATCCTAACATCACTAACCTCAGGAATATCATATTTAATATTCGTGATCGGATTAAATGGGTTTGGATAGTTGTTATACAGGGCAAACACCTCAGGAAGCAATTCCTCTTCTGCGCTAAGCATCCAACCCGCATCAACAGTAAAGGTCCAAGGACCATTAGCTGATGGCGTTACATCCCAATCGTCAGAGGTTTCCACATCCCAAGAGATGTTTATAGCTGTTAGGCCGTCAACATCTGTGATGGTTTCATACAAATCACTATAAGGAATGAAAACATTTGTACCTATCAAGGTAGTGTCAACACATTCATCAAACTCTGTAATACAGAGACTTAGAGTGTATTCTACCTGATCACCATCTGCATCTGTAGAATTACCCCAGAATAGACCCAGGTCTGAGCCGGAGACATTATCCGCTGTAAGAGTGATCACTGTCTCATCTTCGGGTGTAACAAGGTTTACAGCTGTAGGTGCCGCATTTTGAAGGTCTACTGTGACTAAATTGGAACCTTCTTCACTGATATCACCTGTACCATCTACCTCATAGACAGCGCTTACGTAATAGTCAACTGCGCCATTCTCTCCAACAACATCGTAGTACATATGTTCACCCATTTCTAAAGTGTCTATAGCATTGTTATCACGATATACCTTGTAGCCTAGGAGTTCGAAAGCTTCATCCCTGTAACTATTTTCAGGAATGTTTTCAGCAAAGAGAAGTTTTAACTCTTTTCTCTCACTCCTAAAAATGCCCTCCGTCCTCTTTGGAGACATATCAGAAGATGCAATCGGCGAGATTGAGCCTTCAAGCGTTGGCATGACGGGCCTAGCAACAAACTCATCAAAATATACCGATCCATGCTGACCATCATCAGGTTGGAAGAACTCTATACCAATGTTTACATAGGTTGCTCCATCTGGAATAATAGCCATGGTACCAATGTGGTGCCACTCACTCGCATTGAATGTCGCATCAAACGGATTAGAATAATCAGCACCCATATATGTATATCCATTCGGATCTGACCAATATGATGCAAACACAGTTGCACTGTTTGTTCCTTGACCGATCCAATCAGCGGCGTGCGACATCATATAAGCTGATATATCAAACTCAGCTCCTGCGCCACCAAGCTCAGCAGCTGTGAATGTCTGATAAACAGATCCCCAACTATTGGTTCCTCCACCATACATGCCCCACATCTTAAGCGCGTGGCCACCATCATAAACCTCAAGGAATTCATCAGAGCCAAATATACCAGCTCCATCAGGATCCACAAACATATTACCATAAGGTGCACCATCTAAACCATCAGCATTTCCCCAACGAGTATAATCATTAGGAAAGTTTTGCCATCCACCATTTGGATCTGGGTGCCAACCTTCAAAGCTACCGTTTGAAAGTACATTTGTAATTGGCCACGATATAAAACCGCGAATCATGAAGTTTCCATCAACGCCAAACTCATCTAACATTGATACAAACCCAACATCATAGTATGTTAGTCCATTTATTAGATTACTAAGTCCATTATGTGTTTCTCCATTATCAAGAACGACCGGATAAGACTCTGAATAACCATTTGAAATGTTCCTCAGTCCGATCCAAAGTTCTTGACCCAGTTCGATTGGAATTGGTGTCTCAAGCTCATGATAGTTCCAGTCCATCTCATTAATCTCAGAACCTGGAATAAGCTCTGATTCATAAATGAGCACAGGAGCTTGTCCGGATTCCGCAATATGGATCTGAACAGAAATCGTAACATCATTAAGGCTAGAACCACCCATAAACATAACCTCTTGCAAGTGTTTACCCTGGAACTCAATTAGATCCATTGCTGGGAAACGAACAGCTGTCTGGAAATCATAGGCGTCTTCAAGGCCCAATGCATTTCCTATCATACCGTTGTCATGTCCAACCCACTGGTCACCACCTGCAGGCGGATCCCAATGAAGGTGTGCGGCCAATCCTTCAGGTTCGACCATTAAGTTTCTTGGAGGATTCATCTGTGGAGAAGGAGCCGTGATCGTAACATCAACCGGGCCTGCAGGAGTAGACTCACCATACATAGTTACCCAGGTTGTAACAGAATAGCTGTGGGTTGCTTCTTCACTAGCAACTTCAACAAATTCTGTTTCCATTGTAACGGTGTGTGCCATACCATCTTTGTAAACCATGTATCCTTGTAGTTCCAACTCTGGTGGAACCATAACCGCAAAGTTATCTACGGCTACACCATAGCCCCAGTTTCCTCCACAGTCGTCGTACTTAAGACCTACTTTTACTGATGTAGCAGTTGCTGGAAGATTAAGAGGTGCCTCCATCATTCTCCAACCACCGGCAGACTCTACCATGCCTCTAGACTCCCAATCACCATTATCAATACTAACCATAACTTCAAGCTCTTCTGCGTAAGATCCTCCGCCATCACATGGTCCTGAAGGCTGGGTCCAGTATACGTCACCAACCAAAGCCAAACCAGAAATAGCATCACCAGTTAGTCCACTAACATTAACGCTAGCTGAAGTAAGCTGGGTGCGGTTATATGTATAGGTATACTCCCAAGAGTCATCATTATAAAATGCGAACTGACCACCATTTCCACCAGGAGACCAATATGTTGATGTAGCATCATCGACATTACCAACAGTCCAGACAGATGCTGGAGCCGCACCAGATAAATCTTCAGATGTCATGCTTCCTAGAGTTCCACTTTCAAAATCCTCAGAGTAAAGCAATTCACCACCACCAAGATCTGGTGTATCCCAATCTAGGTTAACGATCCAACCATTTGAGCTTGCTGTAAAGTTCTCTGGAACGGGAACATCAATCGGGCCAAATGGCGCTACGGTAACAGCGTCTGTTGATGTCGATGTGCCACCATGGTAAACCGACCGAACCTTATATGAATACTCTTGATTGTTATCTGCAGCAAGACCCATATCTGCATAGTTAGTACCTGTGACAGTAGCAAGAACAGGCCAAGCTTGATTGACCAACTTAAGAACCTCATAACTAACAAGAGATCTTGAACTTTCTTCAAGGCCTAGTGTTGCTATATGTTCTTCAGCTGCAAGTGTCTTTTGTTCAAGGTCGTGATTTGGATCTGTAGTAACCACATCAAAATCCCAGCCATCTGTGTAGGTAGTATCTCCATGCTCAAAAACCTGCAGGTTATAATATCCTGCGTCTCCACCCCAGCCATCAACAACAATAAAATAGTCATTTCCTGCTGTCATAGTTAGAGAGTCTGCGTATGAAGTGTAATACCCACAGGCATAGTAATCATAAAAACCAGCGTCCTCATTACAGGCCACCATATTATCATCGGTGTTCTCAAAGACATATACCTTTGTATCAAAAGATGAAAAACAAGTGCTTATGTCTACTGTAATGTCAGCCGCTGGAGAATATTTATATACAGCGTCTGGTGAGTCACTTATGTCTGAACAAGCATCGTAGTTATTCTCAAAACCATTTGCCGTATTACCAGAACCAGTAAATGGTACCATGTCTATCTCAAACGCAGATGCGATAACATTCCCGGGCGATTGTGTTGGGGGCGCTTCCCAAGAAAGCCTAACCTCTTCTAACCAAGGTTGACCAACAAAATTAACCGGAGTGAAAAGCTCGTCTTCGCGAGGTGTTGATGTGACAGTAGCTGACGGACCAGACACTAGACCATCTTCATTTACAGATACAGCGTAATAGCTATACTCTGTGCCGTTGACAAGACCAAGGTTTGTATAGTTGTATCCTAAAACACCCTGAGCAATAACAGCATCTGTACCGCCTGAATAAATATCATAACTATAGATTTCTGGATCCTCTGTTGTAATACTTAAAGAGTATTCAAACTGTGTGGTATATCCTGCTCCTGCGACCAATACTACTATCTGCGCTGGCCCCATTGAGCCATCAATACCGCCATAGTTTTGATAGCTAAAGTTAAGGGTTGTGTCCTGGGCGCTAAAGATTGCGTAGTTGCCCTGAGAAAGATCCCAGAAAAACATCTGCATCTCACCCGTGGAATCAATATCAGATAGTTCAATATGAACCCAACCACCATATTGGAGTTCTTCAACTGTGAAAATGTCCCAATCTTGGGGGCAAATTGAAAGGTCATCATTTAGACCCCACGAAGGAACAACCGTCCACGTGTCTGAAGAGCCCAGAAAATCATTTGGCTCAAGACTATCGTTATAACAAAGTGGCTCATCTGTTGGAATTGGTGCTGTAACAACACCTTCCAAATCACCACAACTCTGCCAACAGTCATCAGACATATACCACGCTATATCAATCTCTGTTGTGTAAGTGTTCACATTAATAGATACCTGGTGATATGTAGTGGTAAACGGACCAGAACCAGTACCGGTATTTGGATCACTGAATGTTGTTGTATCTCCTAAATAAATAGTATTTCCAACAATGTGCTCAGCATACATACCATCGCCACTAGCACCTCCCAGTTCATTTGTGTGACCATTGATCGTAATACCATCAGGAAAAGTAAAGCTTATCGCATCTGCCCAAGAAACATCAGGGCTAGCAATATTTATACCAATAATAATATCAGAGGTGCCATCAAGATTGTCCACAGCACCCACAACGCTAACAGTAGAACCCTCAAGACTTCTATCGGCTCCTGGGTTCTCATTAACAAAGTCTAAATAGTTTTGATAGAGCTCGTCTCTATTGTCTTCTATTTTAATTGATTCATTTGGACGAATTGCAATCTGATCTCTGTTCTCTTCCATTGTGTTTTCACCTTCAGAACCACCAGAGCGAAGAGCATCAGAAAAAACATCTAATGGATATGTCCAGCTAAGATGTACTCTCTCATGATCAGCCACCGCGGTAAGATTGTTCGGAGGCTGGTGACCAGAAGGATACTCATCCAAGGTCCATATAGAAGCTCCAGGTGAGTAATTGTTCTCCCACACAATCCTTATGGTGTCACCCGCTGAAACCACAACGGTTGATGTTGAATATAGCCAGTTATAAAAACCGCCATCATCATTATAACCAATCTCTGTCGGGGCGGCACATGTACCACCATATATCCTAAGCCTAGTGTCTCCACCAATTTGATCTTCAAGATCAGATGTGACAGTTACGTATCCATCAAGGGTGGCAACATAATAGAACCACTCATTTCTACCATATAGTCCATCTATGTTGTTCACAGCGTCAGCGCTTGCTAGAGCAGCGTTGGAACAGGTTGAAGGAACATATATCTCAGAGCAGTCTCCCTCTGACTGCCCAGAGGGTGTTTCACCGGCTGACGTTTGGCTTACTCTATAGCAATACTCTGTGCCAGCGACTAGGTTTGCGGTTGTACCATCTGCGTCCACTAGAGGATCGTAGTAGTAAATACCAACATAGTCATCTAAAAGAACAGCGTCGTTCCTGTATACTGTAAAAGTATAAGCGGGGAGCGGGATAACCCACCCATTGTCATCGCTATCGCCAAAAGGAGCACCACCAGATGCAACTAGTTGGCCGCTCTCGGTAGATGTAAGCACCCAGCTAACCTCGCTCTGGTATGAGCCAGCTGTAGCAGGCGCTGTTCCAACATAAACTGAATAGTTTCCATCAGCAGGTAAACAAATTTCTTCTGCCCAAGGATAGTCACTTCCACCGCCGGCTAAATCCGGCATGGTACCACTAGCAATCACCGCATCAGAAGCGTCTGTTATTGCATAGGTGTTTCCATTCCAGCCGTCCCCGTAAGAGTCATACATGGTCATAGTAAGTGTTGTTCCACCACAGATACAAGACCCATCATCGGTGTTAGCGGCTGGGTCATGGTTTGTTGCATTTGGATCTGTACAACCAAGAACGGTTTGTTGATAGCTTATAGAAGTTGTTCTACTATACCCGTAGTCCACAATCATTCTAGACTTAATTAGAAGCGTTGTTCCTTGATATGTATCCATCGTGTTAACACCAGAATAGTCTAGCGTTGCACTGGAAAAGTCTACCTCAACAAGTCCAGTAGAGGAAGAAGCATACGCATAATAAGCCCAACCCGTTTGATCATAATACCCATCACCATAGTCACAAGTGGTGTAGATATAGAAATAGTCATAGTAAGATGTCTCTAGAATAAGCGTTCCATCTCCACCAGCAGGAATATCAACCGTAAACCAACCCGCATCCGAGTCTGTAATGCCTGTCGTTAGATCAACCGCCAATGGCGCGCTACAAGCATCACCAGGATACAAACAGCTACCATCATCATCGGTCGC
>CAZYDX010000004.1:50318-52788 GCA_964646455.1 uncultured bacterium
CCAGGTTTAGCTTTAAGCGGACCTTCTATACTAAAACTTTCTGTTGCTCGGCTCGAACTAGCTTCACAACCATTCGGTATTGGTGCCCAGTCTACATGTATACCAGTCTCATCTCCAAAGGCTGTAACACCAACAGGTGTTGTAATATCAGGTGTTTCCTCAACAACAAACCCGAAAGACTCATCATACGGATAGTACATAGAGATCCAAGCAATAATATATTCCTGGCCCTCAGTAACACAGATTGTAATCTCTGACTGATATACACCCATGCCATAGTCAGCGTCATCGTTTTGAGCTAGTACATCTTCATAGTACGCTGTTACATATAAGGTGTCACCCGTGTCTGGGTCAATATCGTACTCATAGCCGATATCACAGCTACTTAAAACAACCAAGTAGGTGTCTTCTTCTGTCTGCCCAACAGTGCTCACCGTCATATTACCTGTGGCTGCTGCTGTATAGGTAAAGTACTGGTCCATGTCAGACGCCGCAACGCCGCTGCCACCGGTCATATCAATAGTGGCCTCACAAATATCTCCATAATAATAACAAGAGCCATCATCGACCCCTGGAGTATAACCGGGATAATTGACCGCGTCCGGATCTGTACAGCCTGTACTTACATTCAAGCCTGTAACAGCAAACTCATAGTATGGATCTGGCGGGAATGAGCCTACATTAGCAACTCCCCCCAAGATAAGAGCACTACCAAAAGCATCAACAACGTTAAAACTGATTTCATTATCGTATGAACCGCCACCAACTACAATTGAGTAAGCGTCATACTCACTAAAACAATAGGTGTCTTCACCAAAGCTACCATTTTCAAGACCACCAGTTGCCATAACAGTAAACTGTGGACCATAGACCGTATAAGTAGCGCCGTTCCATCCATCACCAAATGAGTCGATCATTTGAATGGTTATGGTTAGGTCCGAGTTCTCACAAGCTATCTCGACATCATCCTCTGTGGCTGGTTCAATTCTCCAGCTTGGACCAGAGTTTGAAGAGCCACCCCACTGGTTTAATGGGCCAGTGACCGTTGCAATTGTACCCTGAAGTGGTGTTGTGATAGCAAACCTATCGTTAACATTAATTGTGTCTGCATCTGTATCGCTGGCATCTAAATTATTTGACATTCTCCACTCGCCGTAACTGTCATCATTTACAGCATCTACAACTTTCCCAGTAACGGTAACCAATACACCTTCGTACATTTCCTGGCCGACATCTTCTAGCTCAAGGACAACTGGGGCTGGTAGAGCGTGGTTCGTGGTGTCATGTGTGATAATAGAACCATTTGTCAGCTCAGTAAGGCCCAGGTCAGGGTCCCCCATAGCACCATAACCATTGTACTCGGTCACGGTTCCTCTAACCGTTACCATGTCGCCAACCTCAACACCGTCATCAGCTGCCCACCAGCAATAAATACCGTTCCAGGCACCTGTTCCATCCTGAATCGTAAACGCTGAGTTGTTCCCTAAGCGATCTACTCCTGTTACAATCCCCGATGTTTGTACTTGGTCTCCGATTATTGTAGAAGCACCATTTGGATCTGTCGTATATTGTATATTATAAATTGTTACTACTGTAAAATCAGGCTCTGAAGATGAGGCTGCCCCCGGGGTTCCACCAATCACCCAGCTGGCTTGCCAGCTTGCTGCTAAGCTGTTGTCTGTTGTTGGGTCAATAAGCTCAAGAGATGCTCCACCACCATCAGCAGAACTAGGCCAACCATCGGAATTATCCTCATAATCAACATAGTCTACTACAACGCCACCCGCATCAACAATTTCAATATCTTCACCACTGTTGCCCTGGCCACCTGATGTCCACGGAATTACAGTTGCTCCGTTTTCATGAAGACCATCTCCATCTGGATCATAAACATTATAATCAACGTCGCCATTAGAGACTGGCATTGTTAGAATAATATATCCCCCAGCAGGAAGCGTTGTTCCCGCTTCAAACACATGGGTTACGCCCTGTGTAAACGAATAGCCCGACATATCAATGTCTGTCGCTCCTGGGTTGTGCAACTCCATAAATTCATAGTCGCTGTCGCTCCCTTGGGCACCACTTGGGTTGTAGTGAATTTCATTGATCACAACCTGTGATAAAACAATGTTAAGAGTTAGTGCAAAAACTGCTGTTAAAGTAGTTATTGTGTTACGATACATGTTTACTCTCCTTGATTAGCCATATTATAGTTAATACTCTTCAGTTAAACTAAAACCCAATTATAGGAAACGTCTCTGGATACGAGACGTGGAAAAGATATGTTTGGATATAGGTTAAAAATGAAATATCTTTTTTTCATCCACTAATTTCCCAATAGAATAGTTAGTTCTTTAAGTCTGTTCTGGTATGTGTGGCGGAAAAAGATATTATTAATTCGCCCGCAAATATCCTATATCCATGAATAATTTAGTGTCTGTTTGTCGTTTGGTCAAGTTTTTGATTGAAC
>CAZYDX010000004.1:52888-57160 GCA_964646455.1 uncultured bacterium
TTTTCAACACCGGAAAGAAGACTCGCTGCGTGTGCGCTTAGCCCCGACTCTGATACTGCGGTTCCTAAACAAATTCCAGAACCAACTAAAATAATTAACCCCCAGGGTATTTGATTTGCTGTTTCCCAATCCAACAGTTTCTCGTTTTTTTTGTTTCCACTAGGTGTGCAGAATAAAATAATAACAGCAATAAAAGCAACGCTAGCGTCGTTTGCATTAGACAAAATATTATAGAGGCCCATATCGTTTTCTTCAATGGCTCCAAAAAAATTCTTCCAACCACCAAGGGGCGACGACCTTGTCATCCAAGCTAACGCTGTGAAAAAGAAAACCACCAGTGTCCTTTTTTCTTCTATGCGCCACTTACCCGGGTTTGGCAATGGAATGGTCGACCTGTTTTTAATGTTTCTGCTTAGCCAGAGCCATATCACAACAACCATGATAATAGAAATAGGAACGCCGACCTTCATCCACCCTAGAAAAGAAATTTCAACGCCTTTAATTGTTTCATAATATCCAATCATCACCATATTTGGTGGTGTACCAATTGGAGTTCCAATGCCGCCCACATTTGCAGCAAAAGCAACACCCAGCAATAGGGGAACACGAATTTTTTTATCTTCAGCTCCCTCAAGAACAGCAACGACCAAAGGAAGCATCATCAACGTTGTGGCTGTGTTAGATATCCACATACTTAACCCGGCAGATGCAATCATAAACCCCAAGATCAATGATTTTCCGCCGCCGCCAAAAAGCGAAACCATTTTCAGGGCAAGTCTACGGTGGGCACCAGATTTTTCCATTGCCCTAGATAATAAAAACCCACCTAACAATAATAAAACAAGCTTGTGCCCATATGCCTGTGCAACCTGTTTTGAATCTAGCACACCTAGAAGTGGGAGCATGGATATTGGTACCAATGACGCCACCGGAATAGGAACAGCCTCAAACACCCACCAAATAGCTGTCCAGATTGTTATCCACAGCGTTATTCCAGCAACAATGTCAAGCCCTTGGCCAATGGCCATAAGTCCAACAAGCAGGCTAAGCACTGGACCAATAATTCTAGCTAGGCTCTTAATGTTCTTTTCTTTTTTTGACATCATTTAAAATATATTAATTAAAAAGAAACTCTCTAGCGTGTGGTGCGATCATTCTATTATCATGCCCAACACCCGAAACAATACTTAAACTCCAGCCAAACACAGTGTTCCTTTTTCTTGCTTCTTCTTTGGCCTCCGTGTAAAGCTTTTTACCTCGAGACAAACAGTTCGGTCCTTGTGCCCTAGCACGAGGACCATTGCTTAGTGGTTTTGTCCTTGGGCCAATATCATCCTCTCCCAAAAAAATAGCAAGGTCTTTTCCTAGCCACTTATTAATCGCGGTTTTTTTAATTGGAAGACCTTTAACGCCAAATGGGTATGTTTCATTTTTGTTTGGGAGCGTTACAAAGGCTGGATTTGCAGCAACAGCTTTTACAATAGGTGCATTTGGCATTAATAACATATACCGGTGGACAAACCCTCCACCAGCAGAATGCCCAAATAGGTGGAATTTTTTGGTTTGAAGGCCATGTCTCTTTTTTACTTTGTTAAAAATTTTTTCAACTACGCTAAAAAGCCAAACCTTTTTTTCGTTTAGCTTGCCTTCCGAATCAATTACATTTCCAGCGTTGTACGAATATTCATCTGAAAAATATTTTTTATTAGCCCCAATGGTGATAACTATGAATGTGTCTTCTTTTGCAAAAGACAACCACGATGCGTGAAACCTCTGTGTGTCTCTTGATGCTCCAGGAACAACCATTAGTATGTCTGTGTTTTTATCAGCGCCAACTGGAATATATACAATAACATCAACCGGGTCCCCTTCCCACTCTGTAAAAACAAACCCCCAAGGTGGTGAAATCTGCTCAACCGCATAACAACAGCAAAAAAACAAGGTACATACCCAAACTGTCAACCTAGCTTGGGTCATTTTCAACCCTGTCAAATATTGAATCCCCTGGTGGTACATTTTTGTTTGTTTTCTTTTCTAGCTCTGGGTATAATAAACGCCTCGGCGTTCCTCCGTCACACTCTGTACTGTTTCCTTTATTATCTTTGAAAATTGGAAACCCCGTTCGTCTCCAATCAGATAGTGTTTGCATATTTAAAAACATTGCCTTGTATTTTTCATTCATAATCGAAGCAAGTAGTTCAGAACCTCCAACTTCTGTATATCTAGGCAGTTGGCAATTGGGATCATACTCTCTCCACCTTTGTTCAAGGTTTTCTAGCGTATTGTTTAGAGTTAGTAGGGCAGCCCCTTCCTGGCCCAAGTTATACTGGCACTCTGCAATAATAAACTGATTCTCGTGCCACGATACCCACTCAACGCCCCAATCTTTTGACCCAATTGTTTTTTCGTTTAACTGTGAGGCATATGGGGGTATCTCACTTGATGGTGAAATCCCAACAACCGTATCGTTAAACGCTGACTTGGGGTCAAAATAAATTGTTAGTCTTCCATCGCTATCTTTTTTTAACATGTCCACCAGTAAAAGCCCAGCACCCATCACATATAAATTTTCACTAAAAAACTGATACCAGATAGACTCCTCTCCATCGCTTCCAGCCTGGTGAAACGGCCTCCAATCCCCTGCTCCGGTTGGGTCACTTATACCCTGTTGGGCTAAAGCTAGCGCCTCTGTATATGCCACCGAACCATTAACCTCTGCCCAGTTAAGCTTAATCCTCGCCTGAAGGGTGCGAGCGCAAGAGATCCACTTTCCCCGGTCCCCATTAAATGTGAAGTCGTTTAAATTTGAAAAATCTTGACCTGCCTCAATATTTTCAACCGCATTATCAATTAATGCCATAGCAGCGTTGTGGATACTCTCTTGAGAGTCAAATTGGGGTTCCGTATATAGCGCGTTGGCTGCCTGGGAATATGGTAGATCACCCCAAAGATCAGCGGCCGTACTAAACACCAGCGCTTCCCACATTTG
The DNA here is from genome assembly GCA_964646455.1 of uncultured bacterium. GTDB lineage: Bacteria > Fidelibacterota > Marinisomatia > Marinisomatales > UBA1611 > TMED80. The sequence continues at coordinate 55,878 of CAZYDX010000004.1, forward strand.
CGACACACCTTTTAGTAGGTATTTTTCTTGTGTGTCTGCTTTTTCTTGGATTGTTCTAATATCAACCAAGCCCCCGGCCCCATATAAATCAGACCAACGGTCATCTAGTCTCCAATCTAAAGGCGAGCATTTGTAGTCATCCGCGTGGCTATAAAGCTGACCTCCAAGCTGCTGCATAAACATCGTAACTAATCTGCTCAGGTATCCCCCCATTACGCCATATAGTGTTACCTGAGAGCCGACGAACAAAGACTCTACAGATATCTGGTCAACATCGTCTACCTTGTTGGGATTACTGTCAAGGTTTTCACCAGTTAAAAAATTCTCACATCCATACAAAACAAAGACAGTTAAAATCAAAAATATTGCGGTTGGTTTTTTCATTGTTACCACCTTAGATGAAGAGAGAGGTTTGCCCCCCACGTCTGGGGTTGGTTAAAATAATCTTCACCAGATATTCTGTTTTGCATCATGTTTGTCTCTGGGTCCCACCCTGAATATTTTGATATTGTGATTAGGTCTCTAAAGCTTAGTCGAACATCTAAGCCGCTGAGCCCATAGTTTTTAATTCTACCATGGTTAACTCTATATGAAAAAGAAAGCTCTCTTAGTTTAATATAGCTTGCGCTTTCGATATTATTTATAATGTCTGTTGCTGTTCCCATTATTGATGTAAAAAAAGACTCGTCATATTGAATCTCTGTATCAGCACCTGGGCCAATTGCCTTGTTTCCGTTATTTAAAAAACTAGAAAAAACACCCTTCCCCCACTCTGTTGATATTCCTTCTTCATATCCCTCCCAGCTTGGATCATCAAACAACTCATGATAGCGGTCTTTTGTTTCTTGGTGTGTACCTATCTCATTGAGCTTGTTTTTTGTGTAGTTTACCACATACCCACCAGAACTAATATCAATCAAGGACGAGATGCTGATGTTGTTAGAAATTTTTAATTCATTGTAAAAGCTTCCGGTCCAGTCTGGGTTGGGACTGTACCCGCTCCACAAGTATCCACCCGCTTCTCCATCAGCTGTTTGCCAATTAACATCTGGCTTCCCATCTCGTTGTATATATACATCGTTTTTTTCCCAACTACCCGCATAAACAGAATCGATGTCCACATATATGGTGTTGCCGCTTTCATCTCTATCTGTTGCAATAATACCGTAGCCAAACCTAGCCCAACTATAACCCCGAAACTCACCAATTTGGTGTCCGGGCGCGACAAATGTAAATTTAGAAAGTTGGTCAATTGGAACGTTTGATGGGTCTAAAAACTGTGC
>CAZYDX010000005.1:0-4399 GCA_964646455.1 uncultured bacterium
TTTATATTAATTCTATCTAGGCCATTTGGAGTCCCAATATATAATTCATCATTGCTAAGATATAGTGTATTAATTTTATTATTTGAGAGACCTCGGAGGGTTGTAAAGTTTGTAAATGCTTGCTTCTCTTTCCGATAATAATTTAATCCATTAGAGGTTCCAACCCATATATTACCCGCAGTATCAACTACAATTGGATTAAACTGTTCGGGGCTAAAGCTACTACTAGATATTGAAAATGGATCACTAGGGTTGCGAACAAAATTTCGCATAGCTTTTGTCTTTTTATCAATTGAAAATAATCCATTATTTTCAGTAGCAACCCATAATAGACCTTCTTTGTCCTCAGTAACAAATGTAGGCCTGCTATTAGTGGTAAACCTATGAAAGGCATTTTTTCCATAAATATACAGATCTAAGCTTTTATCTGTTGAGGACCAAATATCCCCGGACTTATCCTCATAAATATCCCAAATACGATTGCCAGATAGCGCTGTTGTATCAAATGGGTTGGAATTATATACCTGAAATCCATATCCATCAAACTTATTCAAGCCCTCGTTCGTCCCTAGCCAAATAAATCCACGACCATCATTATTAATTGAAGATATATCATTATCAGACAACCCGTCGCGTGTCGTTATATTTTCAAACTGAAACTTTTTCTTATCAGCTAGAGCAGGATTAACAAAAAATAAGGGTACAAAAAATAAGTGGCTTATTTTTTTAAAATATATTGTTTTCATAAAACTATAATTTAAATCTTATTGGTAATACCATTCTAACAGGTACCGCGACACCCTCATGATATCCAGGAGTAAATTTGACCTCTTTAGTAACTACTCGTAATGCTTCTTTATCTAAAACGCCTAGAACGCCTTTAAGAATCTTTGCCTCGGTAGCCTTGCCTTTTTCATCAACAATAAACCCGATTACAACAACACCTTGCAGACCCATAGACCTAGCTTCTTTTGGATAACGAACCTTTTTACCTATTGCAGCCATCCCACCTTCAATAACAGGCATTTTTTCAACCCTTAGGTAAACGCCCTTATCATCCTTTTGCTGGGCAAAAAGTGTGCTAGAAAAAATTATAAAAAAGATGTAAAAAAATATTTTTTTATTCATAAAAGTTGGTCTTCTATTTTTTATTCATTATAATTACTGTTAAGGCATTACAATGAATGTATTAATGTTATATTAAAACAATATATTCTCTGAACAATTTTAAGTCCGGAAACTTATAAATTAATAACATAATTAATAAGTTAAATTTTAATTTATTAAAAATGAGCTTGCTTTGTCAAAATGCTTTAAAGATTCTATTAATTGATTATCTGCATTAACGCGCACACCCCACAGCTCGTTTATTCCCCATTTTGCTCCAGCTATTTCAGATTTGAGCATAGTTTTTAAATATTTTTTGTCCGATAACGCCTCATCTATCTTAATTTTTTTATCCTGGCTTTTTGCATAATTAAGAAAGCTATTAAAATCGTCATCAGAAACAGACCATGAAGACTGAAAATCAACATATGAAGAAAACAACTCTTCCTCTTGGTTGCTAATATAGTTAGTGCTCCAATTAAACATTAATCTATTCGGATGGCTCATAATTTGGCGCGTAGCACTATTTAATTTCATATTAAAAGGTATATATATATCAGGAGTAACCCCTCCGCCTCCATATACAATACGCCCACTGCGTGTTTTAAATGGTGGTTTTAATTTTTTTAATGAATCTATTTTAGCTTCTCGGTCCTCTTCGTACAATTCAGAATAATAGTTATCTTGATTCTCTTTATCGAAGGGCCGTTGAATTAGGCGTCCGCTGGGAGTATAATACTGGGCAATGGTTACTCTAATCGCCGATCCATCGCTTAGGCCGGCTTGTCTTTGTACAAGGCCTTTCCCAAAACTGGTTTCACCTATAACAAGGCCCCTATCAAGGTCTTGTACGGCGCCTGCCACTATTTCGCTGGCGCTGGCTGAGCCCCTATTGATTAGGACAATTAATGGGAAGCTACTATTCCCTTTTTTTGGTGAGGCAACAAATGCTTGCGATGCTTGCTTATTTTTGCCTTTAGTGTAAACGAGGGTGTCTTTCTTAGATATAAAGATGTTGGCAACTTCGGCAGCTTGTTCTAGTATGCCGCCGCTGTTGTTGCGTAAATCCAATACCAATCTTTTCATTCCTTTATCCATTAACATGTCAAGCGATTGTTTTACTTCGGGGCCAGACTTTGTTGAAAACCGCGTTAACCAAATATAGCCGGTTTCATTATCCAACATAGAGGTAGCCCTAACACTAAATAAAGGAATATCATCTCGAATAATTGTAACATCAAAGGGCCCTACCCCGTACCTACCAATTGTTAAATCCACCCTGGTGCCTTTCTTTCCGCGAAGTTTCTTATACACGTCTTCTCTATCTACACCCTTAGCGCTTTTTCCATCAATATTGATTATCCAATCACCAGCAAGTAATCCAGCCTTTTCGGATGGGCCCCCTACTACTGGCGAAATAACAGTAATATAATTATTTAATATATCAAATTCGATTCCTATGCCTTGAAATTCTCCGCGGAAAAGCTCATCAATATTTTCTTGATCCTTGGCTGAAATAAAAATAGAATGGGGATCTAGTTCATCCATGATTCCTTTAAAGGCCCCATCCATTAATGCCTCCATATCAACATCTTCATAGTAGAGTTGATTGACATAATATAATATTTGATTCATTACCTTGAATTTTTTCTCAATGATTGCGTAGGGATTCGTTTGATTAGAATATAGTTTTTGCGTGATTGGCATTATGATCATCACGGAGGCAAATATCAATAATGATAAACCCCAAAATCGTTTAATAAAGTAGGGCGTGTTTTTATAAGCCAAAATAAATTACAGTACGAACTGTGAGTCCACTTATAGATGATTCGGGAGAATCACTGATAGGCATGTGCCCATTGAGCTTCCATCCGCCCGCACCAATAGTGCCATTATTGAACCCTGCGCTTATTCGTAAACCCATTCTATCTAAGAACTGCCACTTAACTGCTACGTAAGGCTGAAAATTAAAAAATAGGGCGCTTATTTCTGTCATTGACTCGCTCACTCTGATCGGTTGCACGCCACCACTATTCAAATTAGCCGCTGCATCATCAAACGTCCCCCCATTTGCATCGAGCTCAACCATAACGCTATCACCTTTTATATAGCCATACATACTTCGTCCAAGATTAGACCATGTAGCATTGCCCATCTGTGTGTCTACAGATAAGGTATAACTACCTAGGCCCATAAGTGCACCAGCCATAACCTCAAGGTCGCGATATACCGGGAAGACATATTCAGCGGTCATTGCTCCAAGTAGTATATTTAATCTTCCTTTAACAGATACTGAATTATCTTTTTCATCTCTATATGTATAAAGCTGGTCGCTATTGGCTCCTGCTCCTGTATCCTGATATCTGGGATTGCCATCTCTGTTTGCAAATGGTACTATTGTGTATACGTTGCTGACCTGAGCTGAACCAATTCCTGCATATCCTCCTAATCGCCACGGTCCAGTCATTTGAGCAAAACCTTCTCCTCCATAAAATACCAGAGGCCTTGTCTGTAGTTGGTCTACATCAAAACCCATACTGTCCATTACTGTGCTGCCAGGAACATCATTTAAGATCATATACATATTCCCAAAACCAATGCCACCGCCATATGAGGTTTCTACCGGATACATATCTCCCTGTGAATACCCAAGGGCAAATAGAAGCTGACTAATAATTAATATTCTTTTCATCAATTGAAATAAGTATAAAACAATGCGCAGCCAATTTATTCAGTATGCTTCATAAATCGAAAGATTATTGTTATAATTTCAATAAATTAGTTTGTGGGCTTTTTCTTGATATATTTGAGGAGGAGAACCTATATTTGATTGTATCTCATGGTAAGGGTATTTATTATTTACAAGATTAGTACATTTAAATTAGCACATATACGTGCTGGAGGATATATTGAGTTATAGTAGGCTCATGGTGCTTTATTTTGGTCTAACCGCATCTATTATTGCAGAAGATCTCCATGTTATTGGAACATTTGATTTTAATAACAATGGAAAGAGTGAAATGCTAAAGATTAATGGTTTGGTGGCTCCGCTAGAGTTTGTTGAGCTCAACAATAATGGTGAGCATACAACTCTGTGGGTATATTCTCCTGATAACGGTGGGTTGGTTGTTGATGCAAAATTTGCTGATCTTGATAATGATAAGACTTTGGAATTAATTGTTATTCAAAAAAGTGATAGCTTAAACAATTGGTTAAAAATATTTGAGTGGAACGGTTTTGACTTTTCTTTAAATAAAGAATCAATACCGAATAATGATAATAGCTCTGAAAG
>CAZYDX010000005.1:4499-41340 GCA_964646455.1 uncultured bacterium
GGTCAAGAAGAGATAAATAATGTGATTTTGTCTAGAGTAGAAAATGGGCTGTATGATTCAAATGATATTGTAAGTAAAAATAATCCTTTGGCTTTTCTACTGCCAACTGATTCATTAATGCTTGGCGATACTTTGAATATGTCAATTGCGCCAGATAGTATATCAGATTTTTACGAATTCCAATGGTCTTCACAACCGCCCGCTGGAATGACTTTTGACCCTGAATCTCAAACAATACGATGGGTTCCTGAGCGCGATCATATTGGCATTGTTGACCTTTCTTTCTCATTGACTTCGCGAACCAGTGAAGAAATAGTTAGCGAAGTATCTTTGTATGGTAGCTCACACTTTCTTAAACCTGTATTAAATAATATTGAAGATACAAAAATCATTTTTGTAGGCGATACCATAAAACCACCGGAGCCTTTTGTGGTGCTACCAAAACGATTACATAAAATAACCATCAGCACAAAAGATATTGATAATACCGATAGGTTTACATTTGAAGGGGAAACGCCTTTTAGCTCAACAAGCTTCAATGCAAATAACATTATTACTGTGGGGGTAAATACTGACCTAGGTACAATCAAGAACGACAAATCTAGCTCGTTTGTTTTTCAATCGTCTCAAGAAAAACCGGATAGCCTTGTAACGGTTTCCATAATGCATGACCTATCATCAAATATTATTTATACATCTATAAAGCCTAGCGTTGATACGCTTACACAGTCATTTGATGCTGAGGGCGTAAATCCGGATATGTATCAACTGCCTGAGTATTTTTTCGAAGGGTTTCCTTCAACAATGGCCCTTAATCTCTCTTCAGATTCATCATTAACCCTATTAACATCGGATAAGAATAAATCGGGTGTGCTAACCATCCAATCGCCTTTATTCTCAAAAACGCATGATATGATTATCGAGTATTATGGTGGGCGCCCACATGCAATACGAGGAGATGTCAATGTAAAAAAGGATGGATCGCATAAAACTTTAACAGAGATTGATTTTGAATCTGCCTTTGACCCTTTAATGATAAATTCATTATTAACCTCAGCCAACAGAGATACTTTAGTTTTTCATGCTGACTCGATACCAGATACTCTAAGAGCAAAAACATCCTATAAATCATTTTACTCGCCGGTTACTATTATTAAAAAGGTGCCGGAGGCCCCCTCCGCTTCAACTGTAGATTCAATACAAACGCCTACGCCTGAAGCACCCGCAGACACAACAAGTGATAGTGCATCAGAAGAATTAATAGAAACGCCAGCACCTGAAATGGCACCAGTAGATTCAATACAAACGCCAGCACCTGAAGCACCCGCAGACACAACAGGGTCATGATAAAAAAATCCATAGCTGGACTAATTATTATAATTACAACCTGCATGGCACAAGGTTTAAAGATTGTACACATGGAAGGAACCTATGATTTAGATGGGGATGGTCTTAAAGAGTTTGTGGCAATTGAATCTGGTTCAATTGGAGGCAAACAAATATCTGTTATACGCTACTATGAGATCAACAAAGAGGGCTATCAAGAAATAAATTGGGAATTTGAAGCGCCAGATGGTGTATTGGGAAATTTCGTTGATGTTGAGCTTGGTGATTTAGATGGGGATGGATCACCAGAGCTTATTACTGTTTCAAATATAACTGATGGTGATGATGATGAATTATTACAGCCGATTGTTTTTTATTATTATTGGGATGGGGCACAATTTAGCGAAGAGCCAGGTGGTGTAATAAATCTTTCTGATGGCAAGAGTTTTGTTCGTGCTCAAAATTTCACAATAATGGATTACGATGGAGATATGGATCAAGAGCTGGCGGTATCTGTGGGAAGCCCATTGCGGCAGGTAATAATATTAGACATTGATTCGAGCGGTGAATGGGTGGAGATTGAAACATTAAAACCAAACGGAATGCGTTCGGGGGTTGGGGCAATATCTGTAACTGCAGTTGATTGGAATAAAGATGGGTTTGATGATTTAATAACCTCCTCTGTTGAAGGCTCTGTATTAAAAACCCAACCATTTTACAATGCCGGTGGTGAGCTTTTATCTGGTAAGGGTGAAGAAATAAACTTCCCTGGATTAGATGGCTTGATTCCAATTAGTATTTCTGTTTTAGACTGGAATAAAGATGGCGCAACAGATGTTATGCTCCCTTTTTATAATGGGGATATGATTTCGATGACATTATATGGGGATATGATTGATATTCAGAAAATGCCTATTGATGGCGGGCCCCTTTCTAATGTTCGCGTATCAGATTTTAATCAAGATTCATATAGTGACCTGCTGTTGGTTTCTGGCGATATGAATGTATTATCTATGGTATATGGTAATATTGATGGAATGAGTGGTCCTTCAGAATTTTTTACGATTGAAGAAGCGGGGGAAAAAGAAGCTCAAGTGTTTACTGCGTTGCCTGTTATCAATCAGGGAATTTATAGTGGAACTGTTATTGCGGCGGGTTGGGATGGTTATGAGTCTACTTTATTTATGGTTGAAATAGGACAGGGCCCAGAACCTGATAGGCCAGAAGTTATTGCGGATGATATTCCCAAAGAGACAATAAATATATATCCAGATATTCCAGGTGAAGACATTGTAACAGCTGTTCCTCCAGCGCCACTTGAAACAATGGCACAACCCCTCCCCGATGGTATCCTGCCTAAGCATGTATTAACAGTCAATCAATCATTTGCATATACATTGCCCGAGCAAGAAAAAAAGGAGTTTTATAGCTTTAGATGGCTACAGCCCCCACCTAGCGGTATGTTTTTTCATTACGACTCGAGATCGATTCGCTGGGTTCCTGATGAGGGTCAATTGGGTGCATATAAAATTGCATATCATGTTGAAAGAAAATTAGGTGAAACCGTTACACCCTCAATCGCAAAAGAAGACACCCTGTTAACATATAAAGTAGTTCCTGACCTTGAGGGTGATGATGAAAGACTTTGGGTCTATGTAAACGATCCACCAGTTATAGCTTCGGAACCACAGGGCACTGAATTTGTTGGTGGAGAATCTTTTGTCTATAAACCATTAATACTGGATAGAAATATAGATAAAAAGATTCGGATTGATCTTGAATCAGCCCCCAAGGGAATGCGTGTTGAAAATAATGAATTTATTATATGGGACACTGATTCATCTCATATTGATATATATGATATACGTTTAGTTGCCAGTGATGGTTTTGACAGGGCTGTGCAGAACTTTAGTTTATTCGCTAGGGCTGGAGTTAAAATTTTATCTGAAGCCAGCAGAGAGGCTGAGATTGACAAAAGCTATAGATATAAAGTTGATATTTGGAGACCTGATCTTGAACATATACTTAACTTTTCATTAAGCACTGCTCCAGATGGAATGACAATTGATAAAACAGGGCTTATTACCTGGACCCCCTCTACAACTCAAATCGATACACAAAAATTTTCTGTAAAAGTAAATCATGGCGTTGCCGTTGATTCACAAGCAGTTAGTCTGTATGTAAATCATCCACCAATTATTCGTTCTGCTCCTCTGAAAATGAATGTAATCAATTTTGGTGAGGAATATAGATTTGCATTGGATGTTTTTGACCCAAACAAAAAGGATGACTTAATTTTCACAGCCATTGAGATGCCTGATGGTATGCGTATGGACCCATATGAGGGAATGATGGTTTGGGAGCCTGGACGCGAGAACATTGATTTTTCAAAATTGCATATTAAAGTCAGTGATGGGCGCACTGAAAAAATGATCGTTGCTGACTATTATGTTAATGCACCTATTAATATTGTATCTATCCCATTAATGCAAGGAGCGGTTGGAGAAGAATACAACCATCAAGTAATTACCTCCGATATGAATTCAGATGCCCTGCTTCCATACGATGAGGTGATTCCATTAAAGTCTGCACAAAATTATAGAATCTATTCTATTCAGATCAGCGATGATGTGTATGTAGAAAACATTGATCGCTATATTATGGATTGGAATAATTCTGAGGCTGTTTATCTCACTGATGAAGATGAAGTGGACTCTCTTTCGCTTGAAGTCTCGCGTCTCAATCTAAAAAAGTATGTTGATTATATTTTTTGGGAAAACGATAGGTTAAATATAATAGTAGAGTCTATAGACGATAGAACGGTTGCTATTAAAGATATACTTTGGGAATTTTTTCAAGGCAATAAGGGAAGGCCGCCTAAGGTTGTTGCAAGAAAAATGAGTCCAATAAAATACACCTTGTTGGAGTTCCCAGATGGAATGGAAATCGATGAATATACTGGGGTAATTTCATGGACACCAACGCTTGACCAGGTGGATAAACAACAAGTTTCATATATGGTATCAGATGGCTATACAAAAGATGAGCAATCGTACGAAATATATGTTAATCATCCACCGGTTATTGTTTCTAGCCCCCCAATTTCTGCGCTAGTTGGTGAAGTATTTAAATATAATATTATTGTAGAAGACAAGAATACAGATGCGGATCTATTGTTTACGCTAACCAAGGGGCCTCAGGGTATGCAAATGAGCAAAAAGGGGAAGGTTGTATGGATTCCCAAATCCGCTCAAATCAACGAAAGCAAATTTACCTATGAAGTTTCTGATGGATATTCTAGTGATAGACAAGAAGGAAAGGTCTTTGTAAATATTAATCCTAATATCATTTCTACGCCACGACCCGTTGCCCTTACCGGACACCAATATAAATATCGGGTCGTGGCTGAAGATTTAAATAAAGATAGAATAGCCTATAAGGCAGTTAAGCTTCCCAAATATTCTACGTTTAGTAAACAAACTGGTATGCTAAATTGGAAGCCTAGACCGAATCAGCGCGGGCCCAATGATATTATATTAGTTGCAATGGATGAGCGCGGAGCAATGACATCACACGAATTTCAAATACATGTTTTTGAAGATCCCAGCGCTCGTCAAATGATAAATACGGGTTGGCCGCTTATGCTTTCGTTTGTGGGTATAATGTTTGCCTGGGGTATGGCTCAGATTTAATATTATTTAAATAGATTGGTAATATATTTTTCTCCTGGCTCATCTAATTGAAAATCGATACTTAGGCTATATATATTAATTTCACCGAGGTCTAGATTGGTCAGCCTAATCATATCTTTTTCTGTTGTAACTATAATTTCTGCACTATTGTCAATCAAGGCTTTCTTAAGCCGATCGATGTCTGATTGTTTAAACTCATGGTGATCAACATAAGCTATTTTTGATATCAATTCGATGTTGGTTTTGCCTAATGATTTATAAAAGCTTTTCGGATCTGCAATCCCCGACACTGCTACTGCGCGTGTTTTATTTTTTGGTTTATAAACTTCGGAATTAATATTTAAAAATTTATTATGGGTAATCGAGCTATTAAATATTGGTAGGTTTGTTTTTTTTGCCCTTGAAACAATTTTTTGGCTGGGCTCATTTATATTAGATTTAGTAAATATGATTACATCTGCTCTTTTTATATGGCTAAAGGGTTCGCGCAATAATCCATGAGGTATCAATCTATAATCAGATTGTCTTGCTTGGCTATTTAATAAAACCAAATCTAAATCTCTTTCAATTGATCGGTGCTGAAACGCATCATCCATAATAATCAAATCAGGATTAAACTTCTCAATAAGATACATTGCTCCACGATATCTGTTTTGATCAACAACAATAGGGATCTTATTAAGTTTTTGAGATATTAATGTTGGTTCATCGCCAAAATTCCTCCAATCATTTACTTTATTATTACCATCGGTTACTAATTGGGTCCCAGCTGTTTTTCTTCCATACCCCCTACTAAGAACTGCGACTTTATAATTTTTTCTTTGAAAAAGCTGTGATAAATAAATAACTGCTGGTGTTTTACCTGTTCCTCCAGCTGTTATATTTCCTACGCTTATTACCCTTGTTGGAATTTTTCTTGAAACAAAAAAGTTTAAATTATAGAAAAGATTTCTCCAAAAAATAACACCCCAATAAAAAAGCGTAATTGGAAATAATAGAAATTTTACTTTTGTTTCAGTTATTCTTGACCAACCCGACACGACTGTTTACCTCTTTCTCAAGTTGATCAAGCGATGTTTTAAGCTGCGCTGCACACTCTTCAAAAGAATCTTCGATTTTAAAAACTAATGGGGGGCCAAAGAGGAGTGTTATTTTTCCAAAAGGCTTTGATAGGTAGAATGTGTCCCAATTATGGAATGCCCATCGACGACTTGATTGGCCCGCCACAGGAACAATAACTGCTCCTGTTTTTTGCGCAGCTCTAATTGCGCCAGGCTTGGGAATTTTTGCAGGCCCTTGCGGGCCATCTGGTGTTATTGCAAAAACTGTGGTCTGGGATTTTAATATTTCTAATATTTCATTATAAGCCTTTTTACCACCATCAGTGGATGATCCCCTAACAATATTCCAACCAAGCTTTATTCCAATCCTAGATATTATTTCAGCATCAGGGTGATGGTTTCCTGCAAGGCCGTGATAGTTATTCTTTGCTAAGCCCATGAATGTAGTTAATAGTGTATTATGCCAAGATGCAACAATAACTGATTTTCCACTTTGCAGTACATCCTTATAATAATGCTCCCCTTCTATATTCCATTTATTTGTATTATAAAAAAATCGTAATAGAAAAGGTCCAATCGTTCCGCCAATCCAAACCAATAATCTGTTTTTTAATCTGTTTTCATTATCTGGATTTGCCATCTACGTCCTCTGCAATATCGCTTCTGCTGCTCTATCATATGCACCAGGCATTCCTAAAGATCGCCGTACCTCGCTCATGCCCTCTAGCATCTTTTTACGTTCCGCTGTATCGTTTAATAACGGAAGCAGGGCATCAACAATATTTTTTTGATTAACTTGGTTCTGTAAATATTCTGGAACAACTATTCTTCCGGCAATCAAATTGACCATTGATATAAAAGGAGATTTGTTCATTAAATTTGTAATTAAATAAGACATTCCCGATAGCTTATAGCACACCACTTCTGGGGTATCCATAATAGCGCATTCTAATGATGCGGTACCCGATGTAGTAATTGCAGCTTTAGAATATTTCATTGCACCATATATATCATCAGGTTCAATAATAACATCATTAGGTAAATTAAAAATGACATTATCAGCTTTGGTTATGATAATTTTTAGGTTTTTGATTTTATTTTTTATGGTCTGAGCGGCTTGATAGTAAAGCATTAGGTGTCGATCTATCTCCTGCTGCCTGCTTCCAGGAACAAGCGCTAAGAGTGTATCTTCATTCGTTATGCCGTGCTTATTGAAAAATTCTGCCTTTGAAAGTTTTGGCTCAAGGCCTTCATTAAATGGGTGCCCAACATAATTGGTTGGGACCTCCCTTCTTTCAAACCATTCCTGTTCAAATGGAAAAATGCTAAGTGATTGATCTACATAGCGATGAAAATATTTTATCCTGTTTTCTTTCCACGCCCACAGTTGGGGTAAAATAAAATATGTTATTGGCACACCGTGCGGTCTACAGTTTTTTGACAATCTTAAATTAAACCCTGGATAATCAATTAATATTATTCTATCCGGTTTTATTTCTTTTATTTTTTCTAATGATTCACCCATAATATTAATCATAAAAGGCAGGTGTTTTAACACTTCGGTAAAGCCCATGATTGCCAGTTCATTAACGTGGTGCATGATCTCTAATCCGCACGACTGCATTCGATCGCCCCCATGACCAATAAATGTAGAGTTTGGATTAAGTTTTTTTATTGACTGAATTAGTTTAGATCCATGCAGATCGCCCGACTGCTCTCCAGCTACCATAAAAAATATTGGTGAACTTTGGCTCATTGAATTAAAGCTTATGATTCATACTATCAGTATAGATAGTTAATCCTGATTATTATCAACAACAAAATAAGCACAACATTTTGAAGTGTTCTTTTTTCAGTTTTAATTAATTTTATAAACGGTAGGGGTTTTCTATCGTCATCGGTTTTCCATCTGGAAAGTCGAGGAATTATAGATCCCACATTTTTTCTATAAACGCCATATTCTTCACCAAATAATTCTGAAAGCTTTTCTTCTTCTAGTGATATAATTAATGAGTATTGAATAATGAAAAATGTCATGGTTGTTATACACATAAGCGCCAAGTTTGGCGATCCGGCCACTATAACTATTCCTAAATACATTAACATATTTCCTACATAGATTGGGTTTCTTACAAAGCCATATGGTCCAGCTGTACATAATGATGGTGCGCCAACTTTTGTTGTTCTTGTTTCCCCGCCCGCATATGAAACAGACCACATTCTAATTGCTTCTCCTAAAAAAAGAACGGCAAACCCAATTAATACATTATGGTTGACCGGTTGTGCAAAATATATAATGCTCAATGCAATTGGTATTGGGGTGAAGCTTCTATTTTTAAAAAAGAAATTTCTAATATCCATTTATTTCAAATCCTCTAATATTTTGTCATGAATTTTAATCGCAACGCCCAGCGCTTGTTTTCCAGCGACACCATCTACTATGGGTGTTTCATTGCCCAATACAGATTGTATATAGTTTTCTAGCTCTAGTTTTAATGCGTCTTGTTTTTGTACAAGCGGTTTTTCATAAAAAATCTGTCTATTCTTACCATCTGAATCAACTAGGGGTGCAGACATAATGGCATCAGGGTCGTCCTCATTAGCATCCATAGCTTTATAAAGCTCAGATATACCGGCCAGAAAATCAATAGTAACATATAGGTCTTGTTGAAAAATCTTTATTTTTCTTACTCTATCTTTAGCTACGCGACTTGATGTGATATTTGCAATAGATCCGTTATTGAATTTTATACGCGCATTGGCAATATCTACTGAACTTGTCATAATAGATACACCGTTTGCATAAATATCTTTTACTGGTGAATCAATAAACGACAGGACTAAATCAATATCATGTATCATTAAATCCAGAACAACTGGAACATCGGTGCCCCTACTCATAAAGGGTGCCATTCTGTGCACTTCTATGTATTTAGGTTGTATTTCGAGGCTGGATAAAGCCAATAGGGCCGGGTTAAATCTTTCAATGTGCCCTACTTGAATTATTGTATTGTTGCTTTTTGCTAATTGTATAATATGATCAGCATCATTTACTGTGGTAGTAATCGGTTTTTCAATAAATACATGTTTTCCATTTTGAATACATTTTTCTGCTACTGTTTTATGGGTTGAGGTTGGTGTGACGATAGATAGAGCATCTGCCCTATCTATCAATAGATCTAAAGATTCAAATGATGGTACGCTTAATTGCTTTGATACCTCATCTGATCTTTTGGAATCAATATCATAAATACCCACCAGGTTGGCATTTTTTATTTTTGATAAATGGGTCGCGTGGTGAAATCCAAGGTGGCCAACACCAACAACTCCTATGTTTACTTGTTTTTTCATCTTTTTTTATTAACAATGCCGCTAAAGTTACTTACTATTAATCAAAAATTAGCAAACTTATAAATACTTGCATTTAAATTCCCTTTGAGGCAATTTTGTCCTTATTAATCCGAGTGTATGAAAAAATTACGAGAGTACGACTATGAACGATAATGTAAAAATATCTGTAGGCCTATTAATACCTGCAGTGTCTGTGGTGGCGTTTGTCGCTACCCTGTTTGATCAAAACTATTTGGGTGCTTTGTTTGTTGCGGTAAGCGGTTTAATGGTTTGGTTTGCTTATTCTGCTGTTGTTAAAGCTGAAATGCCCGACATAACTGGAAACATTGTGATGGTTTTTGGGGGACTATTATCCCTTGCTTTCTTTCTTAATTATGGATTAGATACCAATATGTTTGGCGGGTTTGAGCTCAAGCTCGAAGGTGTTGTGGGCTCTGTGCTAATTTTATTTTTTACGGTATTAATGGGTGTTTTATTTAATAACAAAACGGTTACAGCTCCCACAAAACAAATGTCTAGCCCCGCTCAAGAAAATACAACCAACCTTGAAAGTGACCAGGTTGTTGCGCCCACCTATGATGAGGGTGAGGGTGAGGATGAATTAGAATATGACTATGATTATGGTGGTTATGATGATGAATATGAAGACTTAGAAGATTATTATCCTGCGTTTGAATATGAAGAGGAATATGAGGACTAGCTTAATACAATAGATAGTTCATTTTTAATATCTGCTACAATACCTGAAATTCGTTTATTATTTTTTCTTTTTTCTTCAATTACCTTGCATGCGTGCAGAACGGTGGTGTGGTCTCTGCCGCTAAAATGCATTCCAATACTAGCCAATGATGAGCCAAGCATTTCTCTGCATAAATAAATAGACACTTGTCTAGCTTCAACTATCTCTGCTCTCCTGCTTTGTCCAACAATATCTGACTCTTTAATATTGGTGAGGTTAGAAACCTTGCGAATTATTTCCTCAACGGTTATTTCAGAAGCTGAAATATGGCCAACCCGCTCTTTAATTACCTTTTTTGCCAGATTGTAATCGATTTCCTGGTTAGATAAAGATGAATGGGCCAGAAGCCTAATGATCGTACTCTCTAAGTCTCTAATATTATTTTTAATGTGGCTTCCGATCAGCTCAATAATATCATAAGGAAGCTTCAGCCCGTTTAGCTCTGCCTTTTCCATAACAATTGCAACACGTGTTTCATAATCCGGTGGCTGAATATCGACCGCTAGGCCTGATTTAAACCGAGACAACAGTCTATCTTGTAGGCCCACCATTTCTCCGGGGTACCTATCTGCTGTTAGCACAATTTGCTTACCGGATTGGAAAAGCTCATTAAACGTATGAAAGAATTGTTCTTGGGTCTGTTCTTTGCCCTGAAAGAACTGAATATCATCTATCAACAACACATCAGCATTACGGTAAGTTTTTGAAAACTCTACGGTTTTATTTTTTTGTATAGATGAAATAAAGTCTAGTGTGAACTTCTCACTAGATGCGCATACAATATTTTTTTGGGGACTCTGTTCAAGTATGTTGTTTCCAATGGCGTGTAATAAGTGGGTTTTACCCATCCCTACCCCACCATAAATTACTAGCGGATTAAAAGATTGTTGTCCGGGGTTTTCGCCTACATTTAATGCGGCAGCCTTTGCGAATTGATTATGGGCGCCCTCAATAAAAGAAACAAATGTATAATTTTCATTAAGTGATTTATTGGAAGTTTTTACCCCTACCTGTTCTTGTAAACCATCTTGGGGCTGCTGATCTATTAAAGGGTTTTGTGGAGCAACGGTATACTTAATGGTTAGCTGGTCGCCATGCTCATCGCTTGCAGCTTCTTCAATAATATCAATATAGTGAGCCTGTATCCAGTCATAAAAAAATTGATTGGGCAGCTCTAGCAACAACGTGTTGTCATTAAGACCTATTGAAACAATAGGCTCAAACCAGGTAGAATAAGCATGGTCCGGCTGGCTGCTTTTAAGATTATTTTTTACTATTTTCCAAAGGTCTTTATGATCTAACATTTATTTTTTATCCACAGGTTTTCCACAATTGATTTATTATCAAATTATGGTAGTTTATTGATGCAACACAATCATCTTTTCTAAAAATAGTAGATATTTTGGGAAAATATCTAATCCGGTGTTTTAATTGGTCGATACAATAAAAATAAGTAATTTCCTCGGCAAATTTCGGAGGTAATAATGAAGCGAACTTATCAACCAAGCAAAAGAAAAAGAAAGAACAAGCACGGTTTTCGCGAGAGAATGTCTAGCGTTGGTGGAAAACGTGTTTTGTCAAGAAGGCGTAAAAAAGGCAGAAAGGTTTTGTCTGCATAACAGTGCGTCAATGAATATAAATAAATTATTATCTAATATTTTAATTAGCCTAATTAGGCTGTATCAACTAAGCATATCCCCCTTATTGGGCGCAAAGTGTAGGTTTCACCCAACTTGTTCGGAGTATGGTAAGGGCGCTTTAAAAAGACATGGGTTGCTTAGGGGTATTTTGTTGCTATCTAAAAGAGTGGTTAAGTGCCACCCTTTTCATAGGGGCGGCGCAGACCCCGTACCTAGGTAATACATGGATAGACAAACATTATTAGCATTTCTCTTGATTGGTTTTATCATAGTCCTTTATCCTTGGTATATGAGCATTGTTGCGCCCACCCCCTCGCCCGTTGGGTCGCTTAACCAGCCCCAACAAGATGCCGTTCAGGTCGATATTATTGAATCGGCTACTCCCGATATTCCAGCTAAAGCCACTACTACCAATAGTTCAGCCCCCCTAAAAACCATCAACATTACAACTAATCTATATGATTTGGATATAAGTAATAAAAACGGTGGGTCGTTTACAGATTTTAAACTTTATGATTTTAAAGACCATAATAATCGCCTTGTTAATCTGATAGATAAAGACAACTCAAACAATATGGCTATTGGGTTTGTTTCTGTAGATGGTGATAAAATATTACTAGACAACAACTGGGGCGTGGTGGGTAACGCCAACAAACTAAGAGTTGATCGTGGACAAAAAACGCTTACATTCAAAACACAATTCTCTGGACAGGCGGTCACAAAAAAATATACCTTCTATGCGGATTCCTATAATATTGATGTAGATGTAACTTTTGAAAACCCCTCAAGGTTCATTTCCAGAAATCAATATACTGTGAATTGGAATGGTGGAATGCCCGCAACAGAAAAAAACCTTTCAAATGATTATTTATTTTTCGTGGGCCACGCATCGCTTGGTGGAGAAAATTTAGGCTCTAGACCAAAAAAAGGTAAAAGTTCAGTGGAGTCGCAAAATGGCTCGACCTTATGGTCTGCAATTAAAACAAAATATTTTATATCCGCTATCATACCAAGTGGGCCGGGCATTGCAGCTCAGGTAGAAGGTGAATTGATAAATGATAAACCGATTTATCACACTCAAATCACACAATCTACAAATAGCGCTAATCAATATACGGTTTACCTTGGTCCGCTAGATTACAACAGTTTGCGTGATTTTAATGTAGGGCTTGAAACCAACGTTGATCTAGGTTGGGCTTTGTTTCGACCTATTGGACAGGTGATAAGCTGGCTCTTAACAAAAATGTATGCGCTTATTCCAAACTACGGAGCGGTAGTGGTGCTTTTCGCTTTCTTAATTAAACTGCTACTTAATCCGCTCACCGTTAAAACTTTTGAGTCTACTAGAAAAATGCAATCTCTGGCGCCGGAGATTCAAAAATTAAAAGAGAAATATAAAAACGATCCCCAAAAAATGAGTAGAGCCCAAATGGAGCTGTATAAAAATTCTGGTGCTAATCCTATGGGTGGATGTTTGCCCATGTTGATTCAAATGCCCATTCTGGTATCTATCTTTTCAATATTTAGATCAAAAATAGAGTTTAGAGGTGCGCCATTTTTTGGTTGGATATCCGATCTTAGTGTTCCGGACACATTGTTTGAAATTGGGGGCTTTCCCATTAACGTTCTTCCAGTGTTAATGGGCTCTACCATGTTTATTCAACAAAAAATGATGGCGGCTCCCAATGCAGATTCACAGCAAAAAACAATGATGTATGTAATGAATGCATTCTTTTTGGTTCTGTTTTATCGCTTTCCTTCAGGGTTGAACCTGTATTATTTCGTTTTTAACCTACTATCAATTCTTCAACAAAAATATTTAATACCAAACCCTGCTACTAATGCAGGCTTGCCGCTAAAAAAATGAATCATGGGGATGCTACATTCGTGGCCCCCGCTACTCCATATGGCCACAGTGGAATCGCTGTAATAAGATTAAATGGGCCAAAGGCAAAAACAATTATTGCGTCAATTTCAAAGGGTGCCAATCTAAAGAATAGAGCCCCTACCCTATTGCGCCTATATAACACAAACGGAGAATCTCTGGATCAGTGCTTAATAACATATTATAAAAATCCTCAATCCTATACTGGAGACGATTTGGTTGAAATATCATGCCATGGAAACCCATCGTTGATAGATATGATCATGGGGTTGATATTAGAAAACGGGGCGAGGCTTGCTGAGCCTGGAGAATTCACCAAGCGAGCATTTATTAATGGAAAAGTAGATTTATTACAAGCTGAAGCTGTTGGCGCACTAATACAATCTAAAACTGAAATAGCCACTAAGATACATACAAATACTTTAAATGGGGCATTATCATCAAGCATTAAATCAATTTCTGATCAAATAATAGCGCAGCTTTCTAATATTGAGCATGCAATAGATATTTCGGAAGATGAAATTGATCAGAGCTTTTACAATAAGTGTGGCGAATCAATTAGCAACATAATAACACAAATAGACGCGCTTTTATCAACGTTTAGCGCTGCAAAGCTGATAAACGATGGAATTAGGGTGGTAATTACCGGAAAGCCGAACGTTGGCAAGTCAACACTATTAAATCGCCTTTCAGGCTATGACAAGGCTATAGTAAGCAGCGAACCCGGCACAACCAGGGATATTGTAGAGGCTTTGATGGTTATTGATGGGGTTCCAATAAAATATATTGACACCGCAGGTGTGCATATTACCGACGATAAAATAGAAAAAATGGGGATAGATAAAACAAACCATGAAATTAAATCTGCTGATTTAATATTGTACATCAATGATAACCCTAAAGATAAAAAATTGCAACATTTTAATGTACCAGCAATACACATTTTAAATAAAATCGATTTACATAAAACAGTTAGTAAAAACGATTCTATTATACATATATCAGCTAAAACAGGTAAAAATGTGGATATTTTGTTGAAAAAAATCAAAAAAACACTAACCATTGAACCTATATCTACCACCGCCCCACACCTAACCACCAAGCGCCAACAGCGCGCACTAATTCATTCTATAGATGCTTCGCGGAGAGCACATGGGCTTATTATGGTAAATATCCCAAATTTGGAGCTTGTTGCCCTTGAACTTCGCGCAGCTCTTAGTGAAATTGATAATCTATTAGGTAAAACCTCGCCGGACACAATCTTAAATCATGTTTTTGATACTTTATGTGTTGGTAAATAGTTTCACGTGAAACCTGATACCAAATTTGACGTTATTGTTTGTGGAGCCGGACATGCCGGTGTCGAATCCGCATTGATTTTGAATCAACTTGGTGTACACACAGCGATAGTTACTATTGATCCCTTAGCAGTTGGCCGTATGTCTTGCAACCCAGCGATCGGTGGTCTTGCAAAGGGGCAAATTGTAAAAGAGATAGATGTGCTGGGTGGAATTATGCCATCAGCTGCCGATCATAGTGCGCTTCAATATAAAATTCTTAACCAATCTAAGGGTAAGTCGGTTTGGTCTCCCCGAGCACAGGTTGATAAACGCAGGTATGAAGCATTCATATCAAGCGTTATTTCTAGCGCTGAAAACCTAACTATTATTAAAGGTGAGGTTGTTAATTTAGAAATACAAGACAGTACGGTTGCGGGTGCGGTTTTACGAGATGGTAAATCGATTAAATGTAAATCTGTTATTTTAACCTGTGGAACATTTTTAAACGGCTTGGTTCATGTTGGTCAAAAAAAGATTCGCGCTGGCAGAATGGGTGAAAATCCTGCTCAAGGCATTACTGAATCATTGCTTTCTCTTGGTTTTAAATCTGGTAGGCTGAAAACGGGCACCCCGCCTCGGCTGGACGCCGCAACGATAAATTGGGATAAGATGAGTCTTGCACCAGGTGATATTGAGGCTATACCCTTCTCTTATAACACAACGAATTTTAAACCTAAAAACATACCATGCCATAAGGTCTACACCTCCCTTCGATGTAAAGAAATTATACAGGAGAACATAGATAAAAGCCCGATGTTTTCAGGTGATGTTGGTGGTGTGGGCCCAAGATACTGTCCTTCAATAGAGGATAAAGTGTATCGTTTCAGCCATCACGACACTCATATGCTTTTTTTGGAACCAGAGTGGTTTAATTCAAACCAAATTTATGTAAATGGATTTTCAACAAGCCTGCCTGAATATGTTCAACTAGAGGCGCTTAGGTCTATTAATGGATTAGAAAATGTTCAGTTTTTACGTCCAGGATATGCGGTTGAATATGATTTCCTGCTTCCATCACAATTAAAATCAACCCTAGAGACAAAAGATATTGGTGGGTTATTTTTTGCTGGACAGGTAAACGGAACCTCGGGATACGAGGAGGCTGCTGCGCAAGGCTTGGTGGCGGGGATAAACGCTAAACACTATTTAGATAATTCAGATCCGTTGATTCTAAACAGGGACGAAGCCTATGTCGGGGTATTAATTGACGATTTAATTACAAAAGATACTGATGAGCCGTATAGAATGTTTACATCACGCGCTGAGTTCAGAATATTATTACGATTCTCAAACGCGCACACGCGGTTAATCAACAAAAGCACGAAACACAATCTATTATCAAAAAAGAGGATAGATAAAATTAAAAGCGTCATGCGACTTATAGGAGAATATAAGCTGAGCCTTGAAGAAAAAACAGGGCCCAATGAAATAAACGCAGTGCTTGAAAGCGCGAAGGAAACAGCGGTTAGTTCAAAAAAGTCATATAAAGAAATATTAAAAAGGCCCAATATAACGATTGATATGATTGACAAAATGATCAATCACGATATTAATATAGACAAAACCAATAAGGTATTTATAAAAGAGGTATTAATTGAAGTAGAGGCAGGGGTGAAATATGAAGGATATGTAGAGCGGCAACAAAAAGAAATAAACAAACTTAAAAAAAGTGAACATATTAAAATACCCAAAACGTTTGACTATATGAACATCAAAAGCATTTCAAACGAAGGAAAAGACAAGCTAACAAAAATAAGACCAGAAAACCTTGGACAGGCTATGAGAATTTCTGGTATAACACCGGCAGATATATCAGTCCTTTCAATAATGTTAATAAAATAAGCGTTTCACGTGAAACTTTTAATATGAGCCCAACAGAACACATATTAAAACAAGCTATAATTAAAGAAATAATTGGGTCAATCAAAAAAGGTGGTGTTGAGCTAATACTAAAAAGCCCACACCTATGTTCGTTGGTTGTAGGAGCAATATATAAAGAATTAGGTGATAGTTTGGGGGTTGTGTTTGAAGACAACAACTATTTAGAAACATGCGGCAACAACCTAGAGCATACAAACAAATTAAAAATTTATAGGTTTGCAGATAGTGCTGGCACCGATCTTAATGTGCGGGGGTTTACATCAACAGAATCAGAAAATGCTGAGGCGGCAAGTCGCGCACTACAAAAGAACGAAAGAGGAATATATTTAGCAACAACCAACTCACTAACATCGATAACCAACAACAAAATAACAACAAAAGAAGATCAGATAATATCTGTTGGTGATAAAATAAACACAAAAAAACTGTTTATTGTTTTAGATGGTTGGGGTTATAGCCAGTCTGATTGGTGTGTATCAAAAAAAATGTATGCGGTTAGGGGTGGAATAATAGATGTTTTCCCGGCACTACAAAAGGGGCCAATACGAATTGAAATGGATGGTAATCGCGTTTCTTCAATGCGAACATTCAATATAACAAGCCAAGAGTCTATAAAAAAAATAGATAAAATGAAAATCTACAAACCAATTGTTGGTTTGAGCGGTTCTCAGGAGAGTAAAATTGTCGACATTTATAGTGATAAATTAGAATATATATTATACATAATGTCTGAAAACAGCCCAAATATTGCTAAAAAACCCATAAGGCTGGAGCTCTTTTGCGAAACAATTATACCAAAACCTATTACACCTGGCGCGTTGAACAACAAAATAACGGACCTTGCGCGCGAGGTGGGTCGTGTATTTATATATGATGGTGTTGGTCCTATAGAAACAAAAAGTGATTTAGTAGAGTACTGTGATGGGTTTTTCGGTGAAAATATTAAATCAAACCAACTGGGTGCTGCTTTTATAGGTAACAATGGTGCACCTCACAAACCAAAACAGATAAAAATTGATGGCGTAAAACAAAAAAAGGTGTTCAAGCTCGATGATATAAAATGGGGTGATGTGTTGGTACACCAAGATTATGGTTTGGGTTTATATAAGGGTTTAGAATTTGTTGGGCCAAGGGAAACGGGTGAGGAAAATATTAAAATAGAATACCTGGGGGGCACCAGTGTTTATGTTCCAATAAATAAGTTTGATCGAATACACAAATACGTTGGGCCGGGTGGTGGAGCTCCTAAATTAACAAAGTTAGGATCTGGGGCATGGGAAAAACAAAAGCTTACCACAAAAAAAAGTGTGGAAGGTGTTGTTGATCATTTAATTGAAAACTACAAACAAAAGCAAAAGCCGCGAGGTTATAGATATGCTGGGGATGAAGAAATAATACAGCGAGTTGTTGATGATTTTCCATACACAGAAACACCAGACCAACACAAATCAATTAAAGATGTTTATAGGGATATGATGAATGATAAGCCTATGGATAGGCTTGTGTATGGTGATGTTGGTTTTGGAAAAACGGAGGTGGCTATTCGGGCCGCTATATTAGCAATCACATCTGGTCGTGTTGTGTTTTTCCTTGCGCCAACCACTGTGTTGTCCGACCAACACTATATTACATGTATCAATAGACTGGGCCCTGTTGGGGTAAGCGTTGAGCTGTTGTCTAGGTTTAAAACAAGGCGGGATCAAAAAAAAATATTAACCAACCTTGATGGGGGTGGGGTTGATTTATTGGTGGGAACCCATAGGTTGTTAAGTGCCGATGTTAACACTGATAGGTTGGGGTTATTGATAGTTGATGAGGAGCATCGGTTTGGTGTTAAACACAAAGAGGCGATCCGAAGAATAAAAAATAAGGTTGATGTATTAACGTTAACAGCAACACCAATACCCCGCACACTACAACAATCTCTTGTTGGTATTCGGGATACGTCTAAAATTGAAACCCCACCGCAAAACAGGCTACCAATTAAAACATTTATAAATCGGTTTGATTGGGCAGACATAAAAAACAAGATTGAATATGAAATGAATCGGGGTGGCCAGGTTTATTTTGTTCACAACGAAACCGAGAGTATGCCGTTTGTTGTAGATAAGCTTTCTGGTTTTTTTCCGAGCAAAGCCGTGGAAGCGGCTCATGGACAAATGCCCAGCGGCCCATTAGAAAAAACGGTGTTGGGGTTTTTTAATAATCGTGTTGATATAATGGTTTGCACAACCATTATAGAGTCGGGTTTAGATGTAAGAAATGCAAACACTATAATTGTAAACAACGCACAAAATTTTGGATTATCTCAACTATACCAAATCAGGGGTAGGGTTGGCCGAGCAAACCGACAGGCTTATTGTTATTTATGTGTTCCAAAAAAAATAAAACTATTACCGGATGCATATCAAAGACTAAAAACAATGGAATATTATACAAGCCTTGGGTCTGGTTATGGTGTTGCTATAAAAGACCTTGAAATCAGAGGCGCTGGAAATATGTTTGGGTATGAACAAAGTGGTCAAATGCTTCAGGTGGGGTTAGAGCTTTATAATAAAATACTTGCTGATGCAATATTGGAAAAACAAGATGTAGCGGCAACAAAAAAAACCCCAACCACAAAAGTAGCGATTGACAAGCCGGTATTGATTGATTCAAAATATATGCCCTCAGCTCAAGACCGGTTATATTATTATCAAGAGTTGGGGTTGGCCAAAACAACAAAAGAGGTTGATGAAATAAGAGCGCGCCTAGTTGATCAGTTTGGCCCGGTTGGTGCATCGGCTGAAAACCTGTTTATTATTACAAAAGTACAGTGTTTACTTTTCCCCACACCAATAAAAAAATGCCTAATTAAGAAAGATGTTGTTGAGTTTGTGTTGGGGGAAAACCCAAAAGTTAGTGTTGGGTTGTTAATAAAAAACATAAACAGATTATCAAAAAAACTGGACAAGAAACACCGGTTTGAACAGGGGCGTCGTGATTTTAGGGTTGTGTTTAGCGATATAAAAAATGAAGAGCTGGTGTCTTTTGTTGATGTGTTTGGTGGGTTGTTTTCTGGGGTCTTGGTTGGTTAATTTCTAGTATGCGTTTATTAATACTAAATGGTTTTTTCTTGTTTGTTTTTTCTTGTGGTTTGTTTGATACCAACAAACAAAACCAAAACCCTGTTTTTGTGGCGGCCAAAGATGCGCAGTTTTTAAAAGATGGTGTGTTGCGTTCAAAGATAGATGATTTTAATACAAAAATAATTGCTGCAAAATATGTGGAAAGCTTGATGGTGGGTCGTGTTGCGGTAAGCGTTGCGGAGATAGATGATTTTTACAATAAAAACCTGGGGCAGTTTAAAAGGCGCGTTGATGAGGCGATGGTGTTGCTGTTTGAGGGGCAGGATAAAAGCGCGGCTATTCAAATTAAAAACATATTGGACCGAAACGGTTTGGATAGTGAAAAAACATCGGGTGTTATAAAAAAACACAAACCAAGGCGGGTGTTTTTTAAAAAAACGCAGCTAAGCGAAAATATGTCTAGGCGTGTGTTTGGCTCAAAAACCGGATCTTCTTTTGTTTTAGAAAGGGTTGGTGGTTTTGTTGTTTTTTATATAGTTGATATATTTAAAAAGGGGACCGTTAAAGATCTTGTGTATGTAAACGACGAAATACAGTCAAAAATATTAGCTATTAAAAACCACCAATTAAAAGAGAGGATAGTTGATAGTTTAAGTGTTGAGTATGGTAAAAACTAATTTTATTAAAACCAGCCTTGTTTGGTTGTTGTTTGGTCTTCTTTGCGGCCAACAGGCGGTTGGTGTTCCTCAAAAAGTTGATGGTGTGGCAGCGGTTGTTGGTGAGCGCGTTGTGTTATTAAGCGATGTCAATCAGTCGTTGGCGATGGCGGTTTTTCAACAAAAACTTGACCCCCGAATAGATGGGTTGTTAATACAAGAGCTTAAAAACAATATAATCAACACAATTGTAAACAGAAAAGTGGTGTTGGCGATGGCGGAGCTTGATTCTATTGAAGTAGATGAAAAAGAAGTAGACAGGACGCTGCAGCAGCAAATTGACAATATAGTTCAACAGGCTGGGGGTGAAGAGGCTGCAGAGGCGGCGCTGGGTCAGCCGTTGCGGGTTTTTAAAAGAGAATATTGGTATGATGTTAAAGATATGCTTGTTACACAAAAATATCAGCAAACACTAATTTCTAAAATAAACATTAATCGTGAGGGTGTTTTGGCTTTTTATGATCAATACCGGGACAGTATACCCGATTTTCCAACTACCGCTAAAATTAGGCACCTACTAATAAACATTGAACCAAACAAAGAACAAATAATAAAAACCAAAGACCTATTAATAAACATAAAAAATAAAATTCTTTCCGGTGAAAGCAGTTTTGGAGAAATGGCTATACAGTATTCGCAAGACCCAAGCGCAAAACAAGCCGGCGGTTCTTTGGGTTTTGTAAAAAGAGGTAGCTTGGTAACAGAGTTTGAATCTGTTGCTTTTAATTTAAAACCGGGTGAAATCAGCGATCCGGTAAAAACAGAGTTTGGTTACCATATAATTGAAACGGAAGAAATTAGGGGTGATAAAATAAACGTTAGACATATTTTAATCACTCCACCCATCACCGAACAAGACGAGTCAAAGGCATATAAAGCGGCGCTAACTTTTAAAGACTCATCGGAAACCTTGGCGCGTTTTATTGGGCTTGTAAAAAAACACTCTGCAGATGAAGATACAAAAAAATCTGGGGGAAATCTAGGTTGGATTAACCCCAACACATACCCAATACCTGAGTTCGGTATGGTTTTAAACCAAATTAATAGTGGTGAGTGTGCGGGGCCAATTAGAACCGACCTGGGATATCATTTGGTTTGGTTGGAAACATTAAAGCCGGGCGGGTCGGCGGATCTAATAAAACACTGGACTGAAATAGAAACAATGGCTTTAAATAGAAAACAGGCTGAGTGGTTTGAGATGTGGATAAATGAATCTAAAAAAGACCTCTATATTTCAATAAACGAGTAGTTTTTTCCACAGTTTTTTTCCACAGTTTTTATTAAAAAAAAATTACTTGTTGTGGTGTTTTTTTTTGTTGAAAAAACAAAAAATATCCACAACTTTTTAATAGTTATCCACATTAAGTTATTGTTTATGTTTTATGTGTTATCTTTTTATTCTTTCTTATATAACAAACCTGTTTTTTTATATTGAGTTGTTTTCCACGAACTATATAATAAATAAGTTTTTAAATCTATGGGTTATTTAAATATAAAAAAGACTCGAAAACAGTTTAAAAAAACTTGATAAAAGATGAGTTTTACATTAACATTGTATCAGTGATTTAGTCCATAAATATCTTATTAAATCTTAGTTATTAAAATTAATTAAAAATGAAACTTTCCACTTCAAAATCAGAACTCCAAACAGCACTTCAAAAATTATCAAAAGCCACACCAAGTAGAGCAACACTACCAATTTTAAACAGCGTGCTTTTTTCTGTAAGCGAAACAGAAACAACAATCAAATCTACCGATCTCGAGATAACGGTTGTGGTTCACCTATCTGCAAGTATCGAATCTATGGGTAGTGTTGCAATACCCCTTCAAATGCTGTTAAACATAACAAACGAGCTTCATGACGAAACAAGAATCACCATTAGCGCTGACGAGGAAAATAAAATTAATATTTCTACAGACCACGGGAACTATAATATTGTTGGAAAACCAGCAGACGAGTTTCCAAACACCCCCGAGGTTGAAACAAAAAAACAAATAGACCTAGAAAGCGGTGTTTTAAAACAAATAATTAACAATACAGCGTTTGCTGTAAGCAGAGACGATCTAAAACCAGCACTAACAGGCGTTTTGTTTAAGTTTGATCAAAAAAATATTACCGCTGTTGCAACAGATGGACATAGGCTTGTTAAATACGAAACAACCAACGGCGGGGACAGCGCCGGCTTTGATGATGTAATTGTTCCAAAGAAATTTCTCAACCTTCTTTCCGGCGGTCTTGAGGAAGAAAAAATAAACCTTTCTGTTGGAGAAAACCACCTAACCACAACAGTGGGGACTGATCAATATTTTACCAGAATAATTGATGAAAAATTTCCAGATTTTGATGGGGTGATACCAAAAGATAATGATAAAAACTTCACAGTAAATAAAAACAGCTTGTTGTCTGCTGTAAAAAGGGTTTCAATTTTTTCAAACAAGACAACCCATCAAATTGCTTTAAAACTAAACAACGAAGAAGCGGTGGTGTCAACAGAAGACGCTGAACAGTCAACAAAGGCAAGTGAAAAAATTAAAGGAGACTACAAAGGGGAAGATATAACCGTTGGTTATAATGCGGCTTACCTGAAAGATGTTTTGTCTCATATTGAAAACGACGACGTTGTTGTTCAGTTAAAATCCCCTATTAGTGCCGCGCTTTTTTTACCAAAAAAACAAAAAGAAAACACAAACCTAACAATGTTATTAATGCCAATCCGACTAAACGACTAGGTAAACTTTATTAAAAACCAAGCCAGCACCAACCTACTAAAAGGGTAATGTCGATAGAAAAAATCGAAATGACCAACTTCAGAAATCACAAGGATGTTCTTGTTGATTTTTCACCAGGCATAAATATAATATGGGGAGAAAACGGCTCCGGAAAAACATCTATACTAGAAGCGGTTTACCTCGCAAGCAACGGCAAAAGCTTTAAAACAAACAAGCTATCCGAAGCCATACAAACAGGAGAAAATGAAACCACAATCAGTGCATTGTTTAGCGATCATAAAATAACCATTCACCAAAACAAACAAGCCTTAAAAAAAATAAAAATAAATAATGCCGACAAAAAAATAAAAGACCTAATTGGCAAAAACCCAACGGTTTTAGTTTCCCCAGAAGAAGAAAAAATTACAAAAGGCCCCCACCTCGAAAGGAGAAAATATTTCAACCGCCTGTTTTCAACCGTTTCCCAAGCATATCTTTCAAACCTGGTCAACTATTCTGCTGCCATCAAGAATAGAAACTCACTACTTAAACAGAAAAAAACCAAAAACGAAATAGAGATTTGGAACGAGCCGGTCGCCAAATACGGATCACTGGTTTGGCTAGAAAAACAGCAACTAGAAAAAATATTCAACAAAGAACTGGGGGTGGTTTGCAATAAATATGGCAATAATATTAAAATAAACATCAACTCCGACATGCCGACGAACAAAACAAAAACAGGACTATTAGAAAAACTGCAAAATTCAATCAACAAAGAAATTTTAGTTGGAAGAACGCTTTGTGGACCACATAGCGACAAATACAACATCCTTTTTAATAATAAAAAACTTAGAGCGTTTGGATCCCAGGGTGAGCACAAACTATCTTTTGTAATAATAAAAATTACAGAACACTCTTTCATAAAAACCAAAACCGGAAAAAGCGCCACCCTACTTCTTGATGATCTTTTCGCAAAGCTCGACCTTGAGAGGGGTAATGCAATTTTTGATCTCATTAAAGACTCATCACAAACAATTATAACCAATACCGATTTAATAAGCGCGGAAAAACACGGCATAGACACCACGAACCCAAACAACCAAGCAACCCACCTAAAAAGAAATTGGAAAAACTAGACACAACAATTAAAAACTTTCTAAACAAACTTGGGCTGACTAAAAACGTAAACCAAAACAAGGCTATTGTATTGTGGGATGAGGTTGTGGGTGAAAAAATTTCTAAAAACACAGAGCCAATTAGCGTAGAACACGGGACGCTTACTGTTTCAGTTTCCAGCTCAACATGGAGACAGGAACTCGTTTTCAAACAGCAGGATATTATAAACCAGTTAAATAAAAAACTTGGAAAAAACACCATCAAGGAGGTTCGCTTTATATGAACGAATCACAAACAAACAAGAACTATAGCGCAGAAAACATCAAAGTATTAGAGGGTTTAGAGGCCGTAAGAAAACGACCCGCCATGTACATTGGGGATGTTGGCAAAAGAGGGCTTCACCATTTGGTTTATGAAGTGGTGGACAACTCTATTGATGAGGCGCTCGCCGGTTATTGTACAAGAGTTGTTGTGGTGTTTAACAAAGATGGCTCAGTAACCGTTGAAGATAACGGAAGAGGAATCCCAGTTGATATTCACAAAGAAGAAAAAAAACCAGCCGTAGAAGTTGTTATGACGGTTTTACACGCGGGTGGAAAGTTTGACAAAGGATCTTATAAGGTCTCAGGCGGCCTCCACGGTGTGGGTGTTTCTGTGGTAAACGCGCTGTCGGAATGGCTTTGGGTTGAGGTTAAAAGAGATGGCAAAATTCACAAACAAGAATATAAAATAGGAGAACCACAAACCAAACTAAAAACCACAGGAACGGCTAAAAAAACAGGCACCAAGGTTTGTTTTTATCCAGACAACAAAATATTTAAAACCATAAGTTTTGAATACGACATTATTAGCGAAAGGCTTCGTGAGTTAGCATATCTAAACAAAGGTATAGAGATACAGCTTATTGATGAAAGGTCCGAAGAAGGCCAAAGCGACACTTTTAAATTTAAAGGTGGCCTAAGCGATTTTGTAAAATATCTTGACGAACACAACAACCCACTTCACAATAAAGTCATTACTGTTAACAAAGACATTGGCGATGTTCCTGTTGAGGTTGCTATGCGCTATGGAAACACATACAATGATAATATTTTAACATTTGTTAATAACATCAACACTATTGAGGGCGGTACCCACCTGTCTGGTTTTAGGTCTGCTTTAACTAGGGCAATGAACAATCACGCGTCCAAAAACAACCTTATAAAAGCAAAGAAGAATGAAAAAATAACACTAACCGGTGAGGATTTTAGGGAGGGTCTAACCGCTATTATTAGTGTAAAGGTTGCAGAGCCACAATTTGAAGGGCAAACGAAAACAAAACTTGGTAATGGAGAAATTAAAGGCGTTGTTGATAAAATTGTATACGAGGGAATATTAGACTTCTTAGAACAAAACCCCTCAATAGGAAGAAGAATTATTGAAAAAGCACTTCTTGCTGCGCGCAGCAGATCTGCGGCAAGAAAAGCGCGAGAACTAATAAGAAGAAAAAGCGCACTAGGGGGGTCTTCTTTGCCTGGAAAACTATCCGACTGTTCTAATAGGGACCCTGTTTTTTGTGAGCTTTATTTAGTTGAGGGTGATTCCGCTGGCGGGTCAGCCAAACAAGGAAGAGACAGGAGAACACAAGCAATATTACCCCTCCGTGGAAAGGTTATTAATTCAGAAAAAGCAAGAATCGACAAACTTCTCTCTAATAACGAAGTACAATCAATGATTACCGCACTAGGCGCAGGATTTGGTGGATCAGAAGAAGAGTCTGGTGAAAAATCTGCCGGAGATTTTGATGTTGAAAAACTTCGCTATCATAAGGTTATAATTATGACCGATGCCGACGTAGACGGCTCTCATATTAGAACGCTTTTATTAACTTTTTTCTATAGAAAAATGAAAGAAATAATTGATGGTGGTTATTTATATTTAGCACTTCCACCACTTTATAGGGTCTCCCAAGGAAAAAAAGAATCATACGCATACGACGATAACGAGCGAGACCTATTAATTGAGCGCATGAAAAAAGACAATAAAAATACAAAAGTAGGCATACAAAGATATAAAGGTCTTGGCGAGATGAACCCGGGCCAATTATGGGAAACCACCATGGATCCTGAAAAAAGAACATTAATGAAGGTAACCGTTGAAAGCGCTGCAGAGGCAGCTGAAACCTTTCAAAACCTAATGGGTAGCGACGTTGAGGCAAGGCGCAGTTTTATTGAACGCAATGCAAAATTTGTTGTTAACCTAGATGTATAATAATTGGAGCTATAAATGACAGACTTTAACAGAGATAATACACTACCAAGAGACATTGTTGATGAAATGAAGGAGAGCTATCTCAACTATTCTATGTCTGTAATTGTGTCTAGGGCGCTACCAGATGTTCGTGATGGTTTAAAACCAGTACATAGAAGAATATTATACGGAATGAGCGAGTTGGGCTCCAGTTGGAACAGGCCCTATAAAAAATCAGCAAGAATTGTTGGAGATGTTTTGGGTAAATACCACCCGCACGGTGATAGCTCTGTTTATGACGCGCTAGTTAGAATGGCACAAGATTTTTCTATGCGCTATGAGCTAGTTGATGGCCAAGGAAATTTTGGATCTATAGATGGAGATAATGCTGCAGCCATGCGTTATACCGAATCTAGAATGACCAAACTTTCAAGTGAAATGTTAAAAGACCTTGAAAAGGAAACAGTAGAGTGGGATCTTAATTTTGACGAGACGCTAAAAGAACCAAGCGTTTTACCATCAGCTGTTCCAACTTTGCTCGTAAATGGTTCCGAAGGTATTGCTGTTGGTATGGCAACAAAAATCCCACCCCACAACCTAACAGAAATCATTAATGGTTTAATTTCGTTAATTGACAACCAGTCAATAGATACAGATGAGCTGATGCAACACATTAAAGGCCCCGATTTTCCAACGGCAGGTTTAATTTTAGGTATGGACGGCTTAAAAGAGGCCTACGAAACCGGACGCGGGAAAATAAAAATGCGCGCAAGAGCACATATTGAGACTAATAAAAAAGGAAGAAACAGTATTATAGTTACAGAGGTTCCCTATCAAACAAACAAAGCGTCTTTGGTAGAAAAAATTGCTGATCTAGTTCGTGATAAAAAAGTTGTGGGGATTAGCGATCTTAGAGATGAATCAGACAAAGACGGAATACGGGTGGTAGTAGAAACTAAGCGCGACGCTGTTCCGGAGGTTATTTTAAACCAGCTTTATAAACACACACAACTACAAGACACATTCGGAATAATTTTATTGGCGCTAGTGGACGGTATCCCAAAAATCATGCCGCTAAAAACAGTATTAAATCATTTTATTGATTTTAGACATGAGGTTGTTGTTAAAAGAACCGAGTTTGAACTAAAAGAGGCTGAGGCACGAGCCCATATATTAGAAGGTTTAAAAATTGCACTAGATAATATCGATGCTGTGATTAAAGTAATTAGGGGAAGCAAAGATCCATCCCAAGCCAAAGAAGGCCTTATGAACAGTTTTAATTTATCAGAGCTACAGTCCCAGGCGATTTTAGAAATGAGGCTTCAAAAATTAACCGGACTAGAGGTTGACAAGGTTGTTGGGGAGTACAAAGAATTAATCAAACTTATTTCAAATCTGAAAAGTGTTTTGGAAAACAAAACCAAGCGGATGGATATTATTAAAACAGAACTATTAGAAATCAAAAACCAATATGGGGATGAAAGAAGAACTGAAATAGTTCCCGTTGACACAGACTTTTCAATGGAAGACATGATTGCAGAAGAAGAGGTTGTTTTAACTATCACCCACCAGGGATATATTAAAAGAACAGCCCTAAACACATACAGAACACAGCGACGCGGCGGTCGCGGCGTACAAGGGGCTATGAGTAAAGATGAGGATTTTGTAGAACACCTGTTTATTGCAAACACGCACAACTACATGCTGTTCTTTACTGACACTGGAAAATGCTATTGGTTAAAAGTATACGACATACCTCAAGCAGGACGAGCTTCCAGGGGTAGGGCAATTGTCAACCTAATTGGTTGTAACCCCGAAGAAAAAGTAGAGGCCTTTGTTAGTGTGAAAGAGTTTGATGATGACCATTACATAGTCATGGCAACCAAAAATGGTATCATCAAAAAAACAGTGCTATCCGCATATGGTAAACCGAGAAAAGGTGGAATATATGCAATTGAAATTAGAGAGGGAGATAAACTTATTCAGGCCCGAGTCTCTAATGGTGAAAACGATATTTTATTAGGCACGCACGAAGGTAAGTCTATACGTTTTTCTGAAAACGACGTAAGGGCAAGCGGAAGAAAAACAATGGGGGTAAAAGGTATTAAACTTAGCTCAAAAGTAGACTATGTTGTTGGTATGTTGATTGTAAAGCGTGAAGGAACAATTTTAGTTGCTACCGAAAAAGGATACGGGAAAAGAACAGAGGTTTTACAATATCGCACACAAACACGAGCCGGGAAAGGCGTACTCACAATGCGCTGCACAGACAAAACCGGAAAAATGGTTAATATAATGGAGGTTGTTGATTCAGATGATTTAATTGTTATCACTGATTCAGGCGTGTTAATGAGACAACCCGTTAAAGCTATACGATCAATTGGTAGGGTCACACAAGGCGTTAGGCTTGTTAAGCTGGATGACGGAACAAATATATCATCCATTACCAGGGTAATTAGTGAGGATAGCGCAACGAAAGAAGAAGACAAACAAATATCCATAGACACCGAAACAGAAGAACAGGCCCCCGAATCTAATTAATGAGCATTGAGAACAATCTCCAAAAGATATTAAGTGCAATAGAATCTTCAAAAAAAAATGGCAACCAAAGTCAAAATGTTACATTGGTTGCCGCAACCAAAACCCAACCCTTTAGCTTAATTGAAGAGGTTTACTCTTTAGGGGTTTTACATATTGGGGAAAACAGAATACAAGAAGCAGTAAACAAATTCAACTCGTTTTCTTCAATGCCAAAAATAACCCGCAGGTTTATTGGCCACCTCCAGTCAAATAAAATAAATAAATTTATAGATTTATTTGATACAATCGATTCAATCGATTCATATAAATTGGCTAATAAGATTAATAACAAAGCACAATTATTAAATAAACCCATTAGTGGGCTGATCGAGATCAATACCAGTGGAGACAAAAACAAGAATGGCTTTAAGCCGGTGCTCAGCGACGACCTAATTAAATCTATCTACTTTGACCATATTAACGTAAAAGGACTTATGACCCTTGGCCCCCTTTCCCAAAACGAGCAAGACACAAGAAAAGCCTTTGTTGATTTAAGAAAATTTCTTGACCAGCTTAACGAAGAATGTGGTTCAGAAAAACTAACAGAGCTTTCAATGGGTATGAGCGGGGATTTTACTATTGCAGTAGAAGAAGGAAGCACAATGATTCGGGTAGGCACCTCATTGTTTGGGCCTAGACAATGACACAGTTTATATATTGTTGTTCACAAAGCATTTCAGATCAACTAAACATTAAACACAATGATCGTTTTTATAACCATGTGATGAAAAATCACGATAACTATACATTTCTGTCCCCTTTTGATAATACAAACAAAACCATTAATCCAGAAAACTACTCAAAAATAAGAAACAAATATGGGTTTAACAACTTGGTGTTAATTGATAGGGTTTTTATAGACACTAAGACAGCCCACACCGCTGATCATGTAAACAGAACAGGTCACAATTTTTTACGGGGTAATACGCCCTATGAAAACCACCCAACCTTCCCTGATATATCTAAAATTTATAATACCAAAAACGGAAAGGTGTTTGTAAGCGTGGGGGAGAAAAAACCCTTGAACATTACAGTTTCAAAAAATGAAATTCTATCCGAGTGGATTGCAATGGTTTCACCAGTTTGGCACTATATAGGCGTGAAGATTACTGGTTTAGGTATAAACAAGAAAATTAATTCAACAGACCAAATAAAAATATAATTTAATGAAGCCTTTAATTCTTTCGTTGTTGTTGGTATTCACAGCCTGTACCAATAAAAATATTGCCATTGCCCATATAAAGGGAATTGGCTCAAGCCCAATTAATGGAGTAGCAAAATTTATAGAGACAAATAATCTTGTAAAACTAACCATAGACTTGCATAATGCTAATTCAGACCAATTAGCAATTCATATTCATGAAATAGGTGATTGCGAATCCTTAGACGGGCTTAGCGCAGGTAGCCACTGGAACCCTACAAACGAAGAGCATGGCAAGTGGGGGGTGCCGCCATTTCATAGTGGAGATATCGGCAACTTACTAATAAATAAAGAGGGCTCCGGAACTCTGGTTGTTGAGGATTTTTTTAAACGATGGTCGATTTCTAACCCTGGCAAGTCAAACATCATTGGGCGTGCTATCATTATTCATTCAGGAGCAGATGATATGCATAGCCAACCTAGTGGAGCCGCCGGTAGCCGCATTGGTTGTGGCACAATAGAGTAGCTGGTGCAGCCGCTAGACCCAAAACGCTATGGCCTTACCCCAAGAACTAAGCTGGTTAAACTTGACAATGCGATAGGAATTATTATAGATAGAAAATCACGCATCATCATGAAAGATGGCAATAAAATATTAGACCAAGCCAATACAATACAAACAATAGAAAATTCACCAATTGTTTTGTTTACATCAGCACCCGTTTGTAGTAAGACAAAAAATTATTTATTAGAAAATAATATTTCAATAAAAAACCTATAATCACCAGCCAAATATTCTAGTTCCAGTGAAAACGAAACCAAGAATTATTATCCATGAAAAGTCGTAATTTCCTGTGCTAATTTTTTATTATTTATTAAATAAATATGTATAGAGATACTGACCCACAAGAAACCAAGGAATGGCTTGAGTCTATAGAAGATGCGCTCGAGGAGCACGGACAAGAGAGGGCCCAATTTCTATTACAAACCCTTATTTCATATGCACAAACAAAAGGTGCGCGGCTACCATTTAATACCAACACACCCTATGTAAATACAATTCTACCATCGGAGCAATTAGACTATCCTGGTGATCTTGTTTTAGAGGAACATATAACATCAATCATACGCTGGAATGCAATGGCAATGGTTACGCGGGCGAATACAGAAACATCCGGAATTGGTGGTCACATTTCAACCTATGCATCTGCCGCGACGCTCTATGAGGTTGCGTTTAATCATTTCTTTAAAGGCTTAGAACATCCCGATGGACAAGACCTGATATTTTTTCAAGGACACGCATCCCCGGGTATTTATTCTCGCGCATATCTTGAAGGTAGACTAACCAAGCAAAAACTTCACAATTTTAGACATGAGCTATCTGATGGGGGCGGCCTATCTTCATATCCACACCCGTATTTAATGCCCGATTTTTGGCAGTTTGCAACTGTATCTATGGGCCTAGGTCCTATCATGGGAATATATCAAGCACGATTTATGCGATATATGATCGATAGAGGTTTTATTAAAGATACAGAAAGAAAAGTATTTGTTTATACAGGTGATGGCGAAATGGATGAGCCCGAATCTTTAGGGGCATTGACTTTAGCATCACGAGAAAACCTTGATAACCTAATTTTTGTTGTAAACTGTAACCTGCAAAGACTTGATGGTCCAGTGCGCGGCAACTCAAAAGTAATTCAAGAGCTTGAGGGTGCGTTTAGAGGCGCTGGCTGGAATGTTATAAAGGTGATTTGGGGATCAGAATGGGACGATCTTTTTCAAAAAGATGTAAACGGCAAACTAATTAATAGACTTACTGAACTGGTTGATGGAGACTTGCTTAAATACACAGTTGAAGGTGGGTCCTTTTTTAGAAAAGAATTTTTTGGTAAAGACCCCGAGCTTTTGGATATGGTCAAAGATTTATCAGACAAAGACCTAGAGCAAATGCTCGCAGGCGGGCATGATCCGGTAAAGATGTATTCAGCATATCAAGAAGCGGTAAATTGCAAGGGAAAGCCAACAGCAATTTTAGCCAGAACAGTTAAAGGATATGGTCTTGGTGAAGCAGGTGAAGGTAGAAATATAACCCATAATCAAAAAAAGCTTAATGAAAAAGAACTCCTTTATTTTCGCGATCGATTTAACATACCATTAAACGATAAAGATGCTATAAGGGCGCCACTTCACAATTTTAATAAAAATACAAAAGAGTATAAATATTTAAAAAGCCAACGCGATAAGCTTGGTGGTCCTGTACCAGTAAGGGCTGATCGGTCAAAAAAACTCCAAGTACCTAATATAAAAATATTTGATGAGCTATTAAATGGAACCAGCGAACGCGAGGTTTCAACGACCATGGCTTATGTGCGACTACTTACATTATTAACGAAGGACAAAACAATCGGCAAGCACATTGTTCCTATTATACCCGATGAAGCCAGGACTTTTGGAATGGATCCATTGTTTAGACAATTAGGTATTTATGCACATAAAGGCCAGCTATATGACCCTGTTGATTCTGATCAGTTCTTATATTATAAAGAGGCAAAAAACGGTCAAATTTTAGAAGAGGGTATTAATGAGGCTGGAGCACTATCATCTTTTTGTGCGGCCGGTACAAGTTATAGCAACCATGGTGTTAAGATGGTTCCTTTTTATATTTATTATTCTATGTTTGGATTTCAACGAGTTTGGGATCTTATTTGGGCATCCGGCGATATGAGAGCGCGCGGTTTTCTTTTAGGCGGTACGGCGGGAAGGACAACACTTAATGGTGAGGGGTTGCAACACCAGGACGGGCACAGCCACCTAGCTGCTGCAGCCACACCAAATATAAAGGCATACGATGTCGCATATGGTTATGAAATTGCTACAATAGTGCACCACGGCCTTGGTGAAATGTGCCAACAAGATAAGGATGTTGTATATTATTTGACCCTTGAGAACGAGAATTATCAACACCCACCAATGCCTAAAAATTCAAGCAAGGGAATTATAAAAGGCCTTTACAATATTAAAAAACCAAAAAGCCCCGAGCTTCGCCTATTAGGTAGCGGACCATTAATGGGAGAAACTTTTGCAGCAGCAGGTTTATTAAAAAAAGATTGGAACATTGATTGTGAAATTTGGAACGTAACCAGTTTTAGTGAATTAAGAAGAGATGCTGAGGAGGTTGAGCGTTGGAATTTAATGCACCCAGCTGGAAAAAATAAAAAATATTTTTTGGATGAATGTTTAAGGGATAAATCTATACCTGTAATTGCGGTATCAGACTACGTAAAAAGGGTGTCAGAACAAATTGGACCCTATGTGCCTGGTCCATATTATGCACTTGGGACCGATGGTTTTGGTCGCAGCGACACTAGAGAAAACCTGCGACACTTCTTTGAAGTAGATAGATATTATATTACTTTATGTGCTATACGTTCATTAATTATTGATAATAAATTAGATGCTTCAGCTGCAAAGAAAGCAATTTCAAAATATAAAATTGACCCCAATAAACCCAGCCCAATTAGTGTATAGATGGCAAAATCAATAATAGATATAATCCTTCCAGATCTTGGAGAAGGTATTTCTGGTGCAGAGGTTAGCGAAGTATCTATTTCAGTTGGAGATCAGCTTAATAAGGGAGACACTATCGTTGTTTTAGAATCAGATAAAGCATCCATGGAAATACCATCAGATTTAAATGGAACCGTAAAAGAAATTTTAGTAAAAACTGGCCAAGCCATTGAAGTTGGACATTCCTTAATAAAACTAGAAACCGACAATGCTCAAGAAAACAAAGAAAAAACAAAACCCCGGGTAGATGAAACAGGCGACAAACAAGAGCCGCTTAAACAACCAAGCCCACAGAATACACAATCTGATGTACAACTAGACCCCCCATCTGGCGATAAAACATTTTCATCACCCGGAGTACGGCGATTAGCAAGAGAGCTTTCAATAGACCTATCCCACATTAAGGGTTCGGGTGATAAGGGTCGCATTACCAAAGATGATTTACACAAACACATTAAATTACAAATGGCAAGCCAGAGAGGTGTTGCTCAATCTATCAATCAAGAAGTAGACTATAAAGTATGGGGCAGCACCGAAGAAATAAAATTAAGTAAAATAAAAAAGATTACAGGAAGACGACTACAGGAGGCGTGGCAAACCATACCACATGTAACCCAATTTGATGAAGCTGATATTACAAAATTAGATTCAACTCGACGCGCCATGAATAAAGAGTTAGAAAAAAAGAAAATAAAAATTACCTTTCTACCATTTCTAATAAAGGCTGCTACCCATGTTTTAAAATCAATGCCTGAATTCAATAGCTCATTAAATCACACGGGCGAAACGCTCATAATGAAACATTATTATAATATTGGAATAGCAGTGGACACACCAAGAGGATTGGTTGTTCCCGTAATCAAAGATGTTGATAGTAAAACCATAGTGGATTTATCTATTGAACTAATGGATATAAGCGATAGAGCAAAATCAAACAAGCTTAAACCAAAAGAACTTTCCGGTGGAACTTTTACAATCTCCAGCTTAGGTGGAATTGGCGGGAAGTTTTTTACACCAATTATTAATCCCCCAGAAGTAGCTATTTTGGGAATCTCCAAAAGCATTTGGGAAAATATTTATAACCATGAAACAAAATCTTCTTCCCCTAAATATATTATGCCATTTTCATTATCCTATGATCATCGCATTATAGATGGTGCTGCGGCAGCTAAATTCACAAGTACATTTAGCCATACAATAGAAGAGCTTTCGTTTAAAGAAAAATAATTATGAGCAAAATTAAACATACAGAAATTCTGGTAATTGGCGCAGGTCCAGGTGGATACGCAGCAGCTTTTCGCGCAGCAGATCTCGGAAAAAAAGTAACACTAATTGATCGAGATCAAAATATGGGGGGAGTTTGCCTGAACAGAGGGTGCATACCATCAAAAGCATTGCTACATATAACTAAAGTAATGGATGAAGCTGCTTCGCTGGCTAAATCTGGTATTATATTTGGAAATCCCAAAATTGATCTAGGTGCAGTAAGGGTACATAAGAATAAAATTGTATCCCAACTAAATAATGGAATAGCTGCTATGGCAAAAGCTAGAAAGGTTGAGTTTATACAAGGCAAAGCCACATTTAAATCTAACTCCGAAGTAGAGGTAGTTAATGGTAAAAAGAAAAATTCATTATCATTTGATCAATGTATAATTGCTGCAGGTTCCTCCTCCTCTATGCTGCCCAACGTACCAAAGCACAAAAACATACTGACCTCTAAAACCGCACTTGATCTAGAGAGTATACCAAAAAGCCTTCTTGTTATTGGTGGAGGCGTAATTGGTGTTGAATTGGGGCAAGTATATTCTACCCTTGGCTCCAAGGTCTCATTGGTTGAATTTTTACCAAGTATTATTCCTGGCGCAGATCAAGATATTGTTAAACCTCTTGAACGTAAATTAAAAAAACAATTTGAATTGATAATGATGAACTCAAAAGTTGTTAAAATTAAAGAAACAAAAAATAATATGCTCAGTGTTACGATTGAACATGAATCAAAATCCAAAACAATGTCGTTCGAAAAGATTTTGGTTGCTGTCGGCCGGAAACCAAACACAGACCTTCTTAACCTAAAAGCAACAAACATAACATTAAACGACCAAGGATTCATAAGCGTTGATCAATATCAACGCACCAATGTTAAATCAATTTTTGCGATCGGGGATATATCTGATAATCCAATGCTGGCTCACAAAGCTACGCATCAAGGTAAGGTTGCCGCAGAAGTTGCTTGTGGTAAGCCCTCAATTTTTGACCCCAAAGCAATTCCAAGCGTTGTTTATACTGATCCAGAAGTTGCTTGGTGCGGATTAACTGAAACGCAAGCAAAAACCGATGATATAAATTATGAAAAAGCAGAATTTCCATGGGCCGCTAGTGGTAGAGCGATTGCAGTGGGTGCGAATCAAGGTAAAACTAAAATATTATTTGATTCTGAAACAAAAATGGAATTGGGGGTTGGTATCGTTGTTCCAGCCGCGGTTGATATTATTTCCGATGTAATGCTAGCTATTGAAATGGGCTCTGATGCAGAAGATATTTCACTCACCATTCATCCTCATCCAACAGTTGGTGAGACCGTTGGTTTGGCCGCAGAAGTATTTGACGGCACAATTACCGACCTATACATTCCAAAAAAATAATAAATGTCCAAAGTATTTCAACATATAAAATCGTCAGGCGGTATCGAGGAATACCAATTAAAATCCAACGGATTAAAAGTTTTAATGCTTCAAGATAATTCAACACCCGTCGCAACTTTTATGGTAACCTATCATGTAGGCTCACGTAATGA